>CAZBDL010000001.1:0-89703 GCA_964490525.1 uncultured Victivallales bacterium
CCGCGCCTACCGCGACACGGCCGGACCTGGCCTGCCCGCGGTCACGAAGCTGATCGGGGTGGCCTCCCGGCAGCCCGGCATCGCCGGGGCCCGCGACACGGCCATGATCCGGCTCCTCTTCGACCTGGGCCTGCGCCGCATCGAGGTCAGCCGCCTGGACGTCGAAGACATCGACCTGGAGGCCGGGCGTGTCCTGGTGCGGGGCAAGGGCAAGCTGGAGAAGGAGCCGATCTCCCTCCCCTCCCCCACCCGCGAGGCCCTGAACGCCTGGCTGCGCCTGCGCGGAACGCGGCCGGGGCCATGCTTCGTCCCGTTCACCAGGACGGCCCTGGCCGGCGGCCGGCCCTCGCGCCTCGCCCCCGAGGCGATCTCCGCCATCATCGTCCGGTATTCGCGCAAGCTCGGCGTGCGCTTCACCCCGCACGGGCTGCGCCACACCGCCATCACCGCCGCCCTGGACATGACCGGCGGAAACCTCCGCGCCGCCGCCAGGTTCTCGCGCCATGCCCAGGTAAACACGCTCCAGCACTATGACGACAACCGCCAGGACATCGCCGGCGACGTGGCCAGGATGGTGGCGGGGGCGACGGAAGTGCCGGGAGAATCCACATGCGCAAGGTGACATTGCCGGAAGGGCATTTCCCGTACATCCTGTACGTTGCCGACAGGCCGACGCGCCGGAACCCTTCCCCGCCGCAGCGGCGCATCCTCGACCAGATGCAGGACGGGGCATGGTACGAGGCGGAGCCCGGGGATCGCCACGGCAGTTGCCGCGCCCTGGTTGGGGGGGGATGGTGTGAAATGGCCCGCGTGGCCCGCAAGGACGGGCAGGGCAACCTGGTCGAGCCGTCGCCGGAGGAGATGCTGCTCGATGTCATCATGGAGAGGTCCAAGGACCAGCCGATTGAGATGTACCGCATCATGAAGAAGGGGAGGGAGTGACCATGGAAGAGAAGAGATGGGCCATCCGGGAGGCGTGCCTGGTGTGGGCGGAGCTGCGCCGGGCGCTGCTCCCCGCCTGCGTCCGCCTGAAGGCGGCCGGCAGCATCCGGCGCCGCCGGGCGACGGTGGGCGACATCGAGATCGTCTACATCCCCCGGCGGGAACGCCGCCCGGATCCCGGGGACCTCTTCGGAGGGGAGGGGAGCGTCGTCGACCTGGCCGGGGAGGCCGTGTCCAGGCTGGAGGAGGAGGGAATCCTCGGGCGCCGTCCCGACCGGATCGGAAGGACGACCTTCGGCCCAAGGAACAAGCTGATGGTCCACCTTCCCAGCGGGATGCCCGTCGACCTCTTCGCGGCCGATCCCGAGTCCTGGGCCAACGTCCTGGCCTGCCGGACCGGCCCCGCCGCCCTGAACACCCTTGTCGCCGCTGCCGCACGCCGACGGGGGTTGCGATGGAACCCCTACGGGACGGGGTTCTCCGGGGAAGGGGAAGGGGTGGGCGGCCGCCAGGCCCGCACGGAGCGCGAGGTCTACCGCATCGTCGGACTGCCCTACCTGGATCCGTGGGACCGCGAGATCGCGCCCGAAATCGTCCCCGCCGGAACAAAATCGCAACATGTGGCGTGAATGACGCTTGACAACCACAACCGCTAGATGTATAGTGGTTACAGAAGGAGAAGGAGCCATGGCGAAGGAAGGTCAGGAGAAGATCATCGGGACGGTCCCGGCCACGATGGCGGAGAAGGTCCGCGACCTGGTGTACTGGACCCCCGAGGCGACCATCTCGGCGGTGCTCACGGCGGCGCTCGGGATGTTCCTCCGCGAGTACGAGGCGAAGCGCGGCCCGATCCAGCCGCGCCCCGTGTCCGACCTGCGGAGCAAGGGGTTGCCGGCGTCGCTCTTCGGCGATATCATTGAGGGGGATGCGGTTGCGCCCCAGGAGGGGCAGGAGGAGGAGGAAGAGGAGTTGGAGAGTGTTCCGGATGCGAGCAGGGCCGCGCCGGCCGGCAAGGCCGCGCGGGGCGCCAGGAAATAGGGGACGGGGAAAGGGGAGGGAAGGGCCATGGAGAAGAACAGGCACATCGACCCGGCGCACACCAGGGGAAGGCTCTACCACTTCTCCTACATGCGCGAGGGCATCGTCGGGGAGCACATCGTCCCCTGGTTCCTGGAGGAGGGAGCCGGCATGCTCGACTACTTCCGCACGCAGGCGGCCGGGCGGCTCGCCGCCAGCGAGCCTGGCGTGATCGAGCCGAACCAGGTCGTCATCATCGCCTGGCGGGCCTTCGACACCGAGGCCCACCTGCCCAGGAAGGAGGACTGAGCCATGAACTGGCTGAGGAACATGGTCCGCAACCGGGCGCAGCCCCGGCCCCAGCAGGCCACCCACTACGGGGCGCCGCAGGAGCGGCGGCCCAACGTCTTCGACCGAATGGCCGAGGCGAGCCTGTCGCTTGGCCCGGCGGGGGTCCCGCTGGTGCTGCTGCTGCTGATGCTCTCCCTGGCCTGGAGGTTCTTCAGCATCCTCTGCGTCCTGACCGTGGTGCTGCTCGTCCTCTGGGGCGTGCTCCGGTTCTTCGGGTTCGGGATCGACCATGCGGCCGCCCTGCCCAGTCCGGTGAAGCTGGCCGTGGCCGCCCGCAACGCGGGTCGGGAGTTCGCCAAGACCGCCGGCGAGGGCGTCCTCTTCTACCCCGGGCGGACCAGGGTGAGCGAGCATGCCCGCGTCATCGGCGTGCCCGAGGGCGATGTGGTCGAGGTCGAGGTCGTCGACCGCAACGGCGAGATCAAGCGCCGGGAGACCGTCCGCCTGATCGGCATCGACGCCCCCGAGGTGCGCGAGAACGCCCGCGCCGAGGAGCAGGCGAAGCGCCAGAAGACCACCGTCTTCGAGATCCTGCGCAAGGGCAGGCTCGCCCGCGAGCATGCCGCCATCCTCGCCCCGTACGGGGCCGTGGCCGTCATCGAGTACGATGTGCCGGAGAAGGACTCCTACGGCTACCTTCCCGTGTACCTCTGGATCGACTTCGACGGCGATGGCAGCCTCGACTACATGCTCAACCAGGTCATGCTCAAGGACGGGATGGCCCACTCGCTCATGGACCAGAGCCTGCTCAGGTCCATCAGCCTCCAGGCCGAACGTGTGCTGAAATAGGAGGGAACGGACATGAACGGATTTGCCGCATGGATCTTCACCGACGCCGACCGCAAGCCGTGCGGGCTCGCCGCCGCCGACCCGGCCCGGAACCCCCTGGCCGGATCCGACGACGCCGATCCCGACGATGTTGTGGCGCATGCCTTCGATGGCGGCCTGTATGTCTCCTGGGGCGTCCCCGCCGGCGTCATGGCCCCGGATGAACTGGGAGACGAGATCCCGGTGACCGTCGTCCGGTGCGCCGGCCCGGAGGGTCTCGCCGCCGCGCTCCTCGAATGGATGAAGGCGTCGCCCGGGGCACAGGGGCGGCGGATGGCCAAGGCTCCCGTGCTGCTCTACGAGGGAACCCAGGCCGCCTACCTGGCCCATTGCCTCGGGCCGGGCCTGCCGGCCGTGCCGGTGTCCTTCCTCGACACCTGCGTCGTCCCCGGGGAGGCCCTGGCGAAGAGGAACGCCTCCATCGCGCTGCTGTTCAGGACGTTCCACCATGTGGACTCGGCCTCGGACATGTACCCCACCCTGGCCTGGCGCATCCACCTGGACGCCCTCTCGACGCATGGGCTGTCGATCCTGCCGGTCGTCCAGGCCGCTGCCCGGCGGAAGAATGGGGGCGGCAGGAAATGAGGACGATCATCGCCGGCAGCCGCGACTGCACCGACATGCGCGAACTGAAGAGGGCCATGGCTGGGTGCGGATGGATCCCCACCGCCGTCATCAGCGGCGGCGCCCGGGGCGCCGACCGGCTCGGCGAGGCGTGGGCGGAGCGGCAGGGAATTCCCGTCGAACGCCATCCGGCCGACTGGGGCCAGTTCGGCCGCTCCGCCGGCCACCGCAGGAACGCGGAAATGGCGGCATGCGCCGAGGCCCTGGTGGCCCTCTGGGACGGCAAGAGCCCGGGAACCGAGGGTATGATCGGGCTGGCCCGGAAACGGGGCCTGCGCGTCCATGTCCACCGCATCGACGCCCAATCCGAAGGCCAGGAGATCAGGCCATGAACCGCCATGAGGCCATCGACCGGCGCGACCTTGAGCTGTGCCGCGAGGCGGCCAAACTGGTCGACGAGGATCCCACGCTGCTTGTCCGGGCCAGGGAGGCCGTCCGGCGCGGGCTCGCGATCCATGCCGGCGACCCACGATCGCTGCCCGCCGTCAGGGAATGGGATGAATTGCTGCGTCGGCCGTGGCCCGAGATCCGGCGCGCGCTCCTTGAGGAGGGAGAGGAGGGAACCCGGCGTCGCCAAAGCTCGCCGTTCCCTTGCCTGCTGCCCGAGGAGACCAGACGGCGGATCCTGGACAGGCATGGGGCAGGGGGGAGCCGATGAACCGCTTCCAGTTCGAGCATGTGGTGAAGGCCGCGTCCGTGGTCGCGGGAACATTGGAGATCGTCGTGGTCGGCAGCCAGGCCGTCCTTGGGCTCGACCCGAACCCTCCCCCGGCGCTCCTGGCGTCCCTTGAGGTCGACCTCTACCCGCTTGGCGGCGGCGAGGAGGTCATCGACGCCATCGAGGGTGCCCTCGGCATCGGATCGGCCTTCCACGCCACCCATCAGTACTATGCCCATGGCGTCGGGCCGGACACCGCGACCCTGCCCGGGAATTGGCTGTCCCGCGCCGTGCGGGTGTCCACGCCGTACATGGAGGGCGCGGTTGCCGTCTGTCCCTGCGCCATCGACCTGGCCATCTCCAAGATGGCGGCGGGACGCGACAAGGACATGGCGTATGTTGCCGTCATGGTGGCCGAGGGCATGACCGGCTGGGAGTCGATGAGAAGCACCATCCTGGCGGAGATGCCGGACGGGATGCCCCGGTGCCGCCTGCTGGAGACGCTGGGAATGCTGGAGGCCCGGCATCGCCGGGAAATGGAAGGCCATGCCGAGGAAACCAAAGGAGTCGCCCCATGAAGCCCATCGCCCTCGCTGCCGCTGCAATATTTCCCTTCGCGGGGCTATATTGATTGGAAAAGGATCGCTGCCATGAATGGCGAGATGCAAGACAAGCGAATATACGGGCCGGCAGAAGACCAGGCCGATGTGGCAAGGCGAATTTGTGCGGCCAAGGAACGGATACTTGCCCTCGGGGTTGTCCGAATCGGGCTTTTCGGTTCTTTCGCCTCTGGATGTCAGGGCCCAACAAGCGACGTGGATTTGCTTGTCGAGTTTTCGCCTGAAGGGCACACCTTCGACAACTTCATGGGACTGGCATTCCTTCTCGACGACCTGCTGGGGCGCCGCGTCGAACTGGTCACCCCGGAGTCGCTTAGTCCCCACATTGGACCCCATATCCTGCGTGAGGTGAAGCATGTCCTTGTCGCCGCATGAATACACCATGAAGCCCATCGCCCTCGCTGCCATGCTGCTGCTGCTCGCCGGGGCCGTCCGCGCCGGCGACGTCCTGGCGGACACCCCCGACCACGAGTGGGCGCAGATGCGCCTGTCCATGCCGTCCTACGACCAGGACCGGTTCTTCAAGAAGCACGGCTGCACCCCGAACTCCCTTGCCAACGGGCTGCTCTGGTGGCACTCCCTCGGCATCGTCGACCTGGCCAAGGCCCGGCGGTCGAAGAAGGATGCCCTGGAGGACGTGGCGCACGCGGTCGCGGCCTCGGCCCTTGGCACCAATTCACGCGGCGGCACGCAGCGAAGCGAAAACCTGCCCGACCGGATGCTCGCCGCCGCAGGACGGTTCCTCCGCCCTGAATACCAGGTGGCCGTCAGGCACTACACATGGCCGGACGGGTTCGACCGGCTCAACGAGATCGTCAAGGGGGCGGACATCTGCATCCTGCGGGTGGATGCGCGGAACAAGAGGACGAAGAACATCCTTGGCCACTCGGTCCTGCTTTGCCAGGCCGACCGGTCCGGGGGACTGGTCTTCCACACCTGGGGAGAGGTCTACCGCTACCGGTTGCCCATGGACAGGGGGCCGGCAAAGAAGGGGCTGCCCATGGAGCCCATCGGGGGGGGGTGCCCCACCCATGACTTCCGCATCGGGAACGACCCTTTTACCCTCATCGTAATCTCCGTCCATCCCCGCCGCACCGACGAGGACATCCAGAAGCTGCGCCAGGAGATCTTCAGCGGACCCCATGGCAGCCCCGTCCTCGGCCCGGGCATGGCCATGACCAGGGAGGGATGGGTCCGGCTGGAGGATGGCACCATCGTCAAGCCGCCCACGCGGCCCGCTCCGCCGAAGCGGTGAGGGGCGCCGCAGACACGGAATCTGGGATATATTCCCGCAGCGACCCGGCAAGGGGCAAGGCATGGACAAGAAGGACACAGCCGAACGCGACCGCCGCGCCGAGGATGAGTTCCGCGCCCTCTGCCGCGCCTCCATGGCCCGCAGCCCCAAGGAGCGGGTGAAATACGGATTCATCGCCGTCCCGGCCCGGAAGGGCCCCTGCAAGGCCCGCGCCTGGGATTCCGTGGCCGAGTACCGCAGGCACATGGCCGAGACCATGCCGCCATGGATGGGGTACGGGCCATGAATGGGGGATTCAGGTCGGCACAGGCCGTTGAGCTTACGGAGGCGCTCAACCGCTTCGGCGTCCGCTACCTGCTCATCGGCAAGGGAGCCGCCGTCCTGCTTGGCTTTCCCGGAACCACGCTCGACGTGGATGTCTTCCCGGACAAGACCCCGGAGAACGCCCGGCGCATCGTCGAGGCCATCAAGTCGCTCGGATTCGACCTGCCGGAACAGGAGGAACGGAACATCCTTGCCATGCGGGATTTCGTCCAGCTCATGGGACGGTTCAGCGTGGATCTGGTGTTTGCCCCGGACGGAATCGAACGGTTTTCCGACGCCTACGCAAGGCGGGAAGACGTGGACGGCATTCCTGTTGCCAACCTGAAGGACATCATCGCAAGCAAAAGAGCCGCCAACCGGGCCAAGGATCGCATGGACCTGCCGATGCTGGAACTCTTTGCCAAGGACTATGCACGCATGCACAGGCAAGCCAAGGGCAATGCCATGGATGACGAACCGCCGCCGATCCTCTCCCCGTGATGCCGCTTGTCCATGGCCTATGCCCTGCTCATGAAGTTGTCCGTGACGAACACGTTCTTGCACTTGAAGGAAAGGGGGCATTCGACCAGCTCCCATGCCCGCATCGCCGGAATCCCGGAGACGAACCACGGATCGGCCAGGGGAGGGAGCCTCCGCGCCCATGCGGGGGCCTCCGCGCCCCGTTCGCGGGCAAGGTACAGGACCGCCCCGGCCAGCAGCGCGGCAAGGCGGGGATCGACCTCCCCGCACGGCGGATCGGCCACCTGCTCGGGCCGGGCATACCGGCGGAAGTCGTCCACGAAGTTGAAGAAATAGGCCTGCCAATGGCGCGGGTCCGCCGCCATCTGCTCCGAGACGACCCGGACCGAGTCAGGGACATAGGGAAGCGCGGCGCCGGCGACCGCAGCCGTCCGGGCGGCGGACGGGGAAGTCCCGTCTCCGGGAGGGGCGGGGATTGCCCGCTTCCGCAGGTTCCGCCGGTTGAGGCGTTCGCGCCCCTCCGGGGACAGGCAGGCAAGCGCCCGGCGCTGGAGCGCCATGAACCGCCGCCACCGCTCGTCGTGGATGGTGTCCTCGCCCATGGACGCACCCTACCCCTTCCGCGCCGCAATATCCAACCCGGCCAGGCTCCCGGCCCCGCCTCAGGGCAGCTTCGCGGGGCCCGGGAAGGTGAGGACCTTCCCCTTCGGCCCAACCTGCCGCTGCCAGGCGATGCGCCCCTTGCCCATGCGGGTGAACATCTCCTCGTTGGTGGTCGAGGTGAACTGGACGGCCTTCATGCCCTTGATGTTGTGGACAAATATGTCGAGGGTGTCCCCGTCCGAGCAGGCCAGGTGGTTGCCGTAGGCGCATGGATACCGCCCCGATGTGTCGAGGACGAGTTCTCCTTGGCGCCAGGCGTAGGATCGGTCGTTGCTCTCGTCCCAGTACACCGTGCCGGCGGCAATCCCGACCGACTCCGGTTGTCTCCCTTGGCCAATGTCCCTTAGCTGAACCCCGTCGTACAGGAAGACGGTGAAGAAGTCATCGTTCTCGCCGATCCAGGCGATCAGGTTGCCCTCGATAGCCGGCCGGTCGTCGGTTCCCGCATTCACGGAAAGCTGCGCACAGAGGTTGACCGTTTCTCCCCCCGACCAGAGCATGATGTCCTCGAAGGCCTCAACCCCATCGCCGTCGGCACGCCAGACGATCCGCCCCTTGCTCACATCCGGCCAGGCGTCGTCCCAGTCGTTGTCGGTGAGCCGCACGACCGCCTTGCCGTCCCAGAGCATGATCTCGCTGCCCCCCTCCATCTCCTTCTGCCAGACAACCCACTTGCCGTCCGTGGCCACGAGGCTGTCCTCATAGGCGTCGTCGGTGAGCCGCGTCACCGTCTTGCCGTTCCACACATGGATGTCCCCCCCCTCGGCCCAGGCAACGAGCTTGCCCGCCGATGCCAGGCGATCCTGGTAGTTATGCTGGTTCGGGTCAATGCCGACGGCGCTCTCATGGATCACCGAGGTCGACTTCCCGTTCCAGTACATCAACGCATGGCCGTCCCGCACCCAGACGACCCCCTTCCCGTAGATTGCCGGATTGGTGTCGTTCCAGTCCCCCTCGGTCAGCAGGTGCTGGGCGTTCACGGTGACGGCGGCAAACGCCGCCACGGCCAGGATGCTGCGGAGCACGGTCATGCCCTCCCTTGTTGGCTTGATGGGGCGCGAAGATAGCACGGGTTCGCGGCTTTTCCATCCCGGGGATTCCCTTGGCTGGAATGGGTGGTAAGCCTTGCGGCATAATGCACCCAGAACGAATAGCGTTGCGAGGCGCCGGCGTCGGATTGGCGCCGGCGGAACATCTCCAGGGCCCGGCCCGCCAGGGCGGGATCGGCCCGCAGCGCGGCCCGCAGCCCCAGCCAGTCGTCCAGGCGCCCGCGCACCACGATGTCGTCGATGGCCGCCAGGGTCAGGCCCCCTTCGCGCAGGTGACGGTGAAGCATCGCCCTTCCCTCCTTTGCCTCGACATACAGCATCACCGCTAGATGTCAAGCGCTCTACCGGTCTTCATCCGCCAGGCGCCGGAGGATGCGGCGAATATCCTCCACGGCGGAAACCATGAACCCCATGAACAGAAGAAAAAGCCCGCCAAGGATGCCGCCGACAATCATGGCGACCTTTTCAGCCCCGTTATCGGCTAGGTCGGCAGCAACAAGCATCCCCCCCAACGGCCACACAAGGCCGAGAACATAGAACACGGCGGCCAGAGGATGGGAGAGGAAGAATGCTGGGCTTTTAGGGGCGGCGGGGTGTCCGTTGACGGGGAGATCAGCCGCCGGGGGCGACTCGAACACGGCAGCAGGCTTTCCTGCACCCCTGGAGGAGAGGGCCCGAATTCCCAACAACAGGCCAATGATGACCATAATGGCCGGGACAACGACTTCCATACTCAAATCCCCACCGCCTGGCCATACTCCTCGGTGTCCTCGCCGACGTTGAGGAGGTGCAATTCGCAGGCCGACTCCATCCCGGCGCCAAGGGCGTCGATGACGTTCACGCTGGCCGGGGCAAGGGCCTTCTTCAGTTGCGCGAGGCGGGGGGCCAGCGGCGCCAGGTCGGCGGGCAGGTCGAGCATGACGCCGGTGGCGCCCTCCTCGGCCGCGCCCCGGAGGATGGTCCTGGCCATCGCCTCCCAGCCCGGGGCGCCGGACGGCATGCCGACGCGCTCCACCGCCAGGAGGTTGTTCTTCTGCCCGACAAACAGGACGTGGGCGGCGGACGGGCTGGCCTGGCGCAGCGCGGCCGCGATGGCACCCAGCCTCTGGGGAGTATCTACCCTGGGCAGGTCCTCGCGGGCAACCCGTTCCCAGGGCGATAGCCCCGGGTAGCCGGCCGAGTCCTCGGCGGCGAGATGCCGGAGCCCGTTGGCATTGGCGTCCCCGCCCAGGGGCATGAGCCCGGTCACCAATCCCGCGCCGGCAATCGAGAAGAACGTCCTGCCGTTGGTCACCACATGGTCGTGCAGGATCAAATCGAAGGAGGCCGTGGTGGCCTGGATCAACTTTGTGGTCCGCAAGTCGTCGGCCGATGGGGTCGGGTCGCCCGACGGATGGTTGTGGGCCAGGATCAGGCCCGTCGTCCCCTTTGGGACGCGGCGGACAAGCTCGCGCCACTCCACCGCCGCCTGGTCAATGCACCCCAGGGAAATCACCCGGAAGCCGCCGCCTTCATCGACTCGACGAACGGGGAGCGCAGGGGAAGGACCAGGGCCGCCATGTCGGCGGCGCTGGCGATCCTCGCCCCGTCCAGGGCGATGCCCGCCGGCCGGTCGGCGATCAGCTCCCGGATCAGCGAACTGACCCGGGTTCCCGCCGAGGCGAAGGCGTCGGCCCAGGCCTTGGCCCCGCCTTTCCGGAGGGCTTCGGCCTGGGGGTCCCGGCCCCGTACGGAGCCTGGTTCACCTTGCCGATGGTCAGGTGCTCCTCCCTCTCCGGGTAGCGCAAGGAGGAGTTGTTCGAGCCCGGCTTTGATTTCCTTGGCATTGCGCTTCCCCTTTTCCATTGTGGGTCTCCCTACTGCCCGGCGGCGGCGATCTCCACCGCCACCGTGGCCATTGACACGCCGTTGTCGATCACCAGGACGCCGACCGCCGGCAGGGCCAGGCCCTTCGGGGCGGCCTTCGGGGCCAGGAGCATGATCTCGCTGGTGCCGGTGGCCGGATTCATGCAGGAGGATGCGGGCTTCCCGGCCGCATTGGCGAAGCGCAGGGGCTTGAGGACCTTCAGCTTCCATTGGCGCGTGGCCCCCGTCTTCGGGTCGCGGTACTCGATCCACGCCTTCGGGGCCTTGGCGCCGAACCACTCGCCCTTGACCAACACCTGGCCGAGCGGGGCGACGGCGGTGACGTCGGCCGTGTCGGCCGCATTGCGCAGGGCCGTGATCTCCGCCAGGGACATCTCGACCCAGCGGATCTCGCCCAGGTACTTGCCGGCCGCATCCTTGCCCTGGCCAATGAGGCGAACGGGCAGCGCTTCCTGGCGGCCGGGATCCTCCGCCAGCCAGGCGGCGGTCGTCGTGCCCCGCCCCCAGGCGGCCTTGAGCGCCTTCATGTCGGCCAGGCGGACCTTCTTGGTGTGCTCGTAGCGGGCCGAGGGCTGCGGGGCGCCCTTCGGGATCTTGGTCAGCCCCTTGAGCCCGAGCTTCTTCGGCTTGAGCCGGAGCGGATCCTTGACCGGATCGAACGCCACGGACCAGACCTTCGGTACGGACATGAACTCGTCGCCCCGCCCAAGCTCCGTGGCCGAAACAACCGAGGCGGAGCCGACGGTCACCCCCTCGACGATGGAGAACGTGGCCACCAGCGCCATGTCGCGGAACACGGTCAGGGTCAGGGGATTGTCCATCCCCACATGGTCGCCCGTCCAGCCGGTCCACTCCGCGCCTGGTTCGGCGGCCGCCGTCAGGACCACCGTTCCGCCCGCCTCGACCGTCTCCCCGTAGAGGCCAAGGCCGTTGACCGTGCCGCCCGTCTGCGCCTCGGCCACGACCCGGAAGTCGCCCTCGGCCTCGATGCGGTAGGTTGCCGCCACAGCGATGCTCGCCGCCGGCATGGTCAGGAACGTGGTCGGGTCGGACGGGTCGGAGACCGTCCCGATGTCGCCCGTCCAGGCGTCGAAGACATGGTATTCGGGGGCGGCGTCGGCCGTGATGGCCACCAGGGCGCCGGCAGGATAGGTGCCGGAGCCGGAGCCGTTCGCCACCGTCAGCACATGGGTCTGGGCGAAGTTGGCCGTCAGCGTCATGTCGGCCGTGACGTTGGTCACCGTGATCGTCGCGTCCGTCGAGTAGTCCGCTCCCCCGTTCTTCCACTTCACGAAATGGTGGCTGGCTGGGGCCACGGCGGTGACGGGACGGCAGGATCGCCCGTTGGCGACCAGTTGCGATGCCTTTCCCGTGAAGGAAATGCCGGGCGTGCCGTCCCCCGCATAATCGACTTTCCAGGCAAAGGCTTTGACCAATGATGTGTTCGACGCACCAATATATAGAGCCCCGGTGACAGGATCCGCGCTGAATGCTTTTGGTCGGTAGTATATAGAATACCCCCCCCCAGGCATATTAGACCAGGCAGTCCCGTTCCATTTTGCCAGTCCGTCAACCGTCACTCCGCCTGCCGAAGTAAATATCCCGCCAACATACAGGTTACCGGAAGGATCAAAGCCCATACATAATGCCGTGTCATTGAGTCCGGTGCCAAGGGAAGCCCAGTCGCCGCTGACCCATCGTGCCATCCGGTTCCTGCCACCCGACAATGTGAATGCGCCGCATATATGCAAGACGCCTGATGGGCTGAACGCGATTTGATACACATAATTATTCAGGTTCGTCCCCCCCATGGCCGACCAGGATGCTCCATTCCACTTCGCTATATAACGGGCAGCCACCCCGCCTGCCGTGGTGAACAAGCCTCCCGCATACAGGTTGCCGGAAGAGTCGAAGGCAAGGGTCAATACCCCACCGTTCATCCCCGATCCCAAGGGGGACCAGGTGGCACCATCCCATTTAGCCACATAATTAACCGTAGTTCCATCAATAGCAAGGAACGGGCCTCCCGCATACAGGTTGCCGGAAGCATCGAGTGCTAATGTGTTTATGGCACTACCAGAACCTGTAGTGGCCAACGGCGTCCATGTTGTGCCGTCCCTCTTTGCCACATTCCAACATGGAATCCCCCCGACGCTCGAAAAGGTTCCCGCTACATACGTATTGCCATTCCCGTCTCTTACAATAGAATTTATCGTCGAGTCGGCCCCTCCTCCGAGCATTCCGCTCCACGATGCCCCATTCCATCTCCGGAATAAACCACTAGGGGAGGTGCTCTGATACCCGGCATGTATAAATCGCCGTTGTTCCCATCCGCTAAAATAGTGTATGCAGCGGTACTATCGTTCGACAACAAGCTGCGCCAACTCTGCCCCCATCCCGGCAGGGCCAGGAACATGGCAAGGACAACGACGGCAAGGGACATCTTCTTCATGGGCCACCCCTATGTAATTATGCCGGATTCACGCAATCTCATACTTCTGGTTGCAGGCGGGGCAGCGCATCTTGCCGCCGCCTGCCTCGGCCAGGGCACCGCCGCACTCCGGGCACGGAATGGCGTCCTTCCCCCTTTGACGGGGGGAGGGGGAGGCCAGGGCATTGACCACCAGGGACGAGAGACGCTCATTGACCTCGCCGAGGACGGACGAGAGCGCATTCACGGCCAGCTCGGTGCCCTCGGCATGGTAGGCCGCCTTGGCGATGGCCGTGATGACCTGGGCGATCCCCACCAGGACGGCGCAGGCCGCGATTCCAGAGAGGATGGCGGCCACCCCCGGCAGCACGGCCTTCTGGTGGAAGATGGCGGCAAGACCCGCCAGAAGTCCAAGGGCCAGGGCAAGCGCCCCGGCAACGTCGTACATCACGGCAAGGATCGGCCTGGAGAACGGCTTGCGGCCCATGGTTTCCTCCTGTGGATTCCGATACCATAGCACGGGTTTGATTTTTATGCAATTCCCTAACAATTCACGCCCGAAGCCCCTCATCGCCAATCATGCTGCTTTCCGCCTCCTCAGCCAGCCGTGCGTTCCCCGCCTCCACGAGCCGGCCGGACCCGGCCCGGTTGGCGAAGAACCAGGAGCCGTCGCCCAGGTCCAGGTAGGCCAGGAACACGCCTTCCGGCTGGACGTGCCTGCCGTCCGGGGTTCGCTGCCGGAAGAGCAGCAGGCGCTTCCCCTCCTCGTTCGCCTCGCCGGGCAGGCTTCCCATGTACTCCATGGCGCGGCCGGGATCCGTCGTGAAGACAACGAACCCGGCGGACCGGCGGGAACCGCCAAGGGAGACAACGGCATCCCCGGGCCGGATCGTCCGGCCGCCGCCGAGGGCCGCCACCTCCGGCAATGGTCCCGGGACGCCGGCCGAGAGGACCACCCCATAGCTGACATCCCCGCCATACAGGGTGTAGGAGGGCCGCGCCCAGGTGATGGTCTTCATCCTCGTGGGGTCATTCCTCCGGATTCCTCCCCACCTTCTTCAGCCCCAGCCTGGCGGCCTTCGAGGCGGGGGAGAGGTATTGCTGGGGGCAGAAGTCCCGCGACTCCTTCCTCAGCGATTCGATCTCGGAGGGAGTGAGCATCCTTGAACGTGGCAAGGTAGCGGGATTCGGCCCAGGAGAGGGCAGGGGCGGGGATTCCGAGCGATTCCGTGATTCCTTGTCCATGGATGGCCTCCAGCTTGGCTATGGTTTCGGGTTCGGGGGCGAGCCGGTGCGATCCCCGGCCGCTGTGCGACAGGGCAATGGCGGCCACGACCCTTCCGCCGTTGCGGCGGATATGGTCGGCGAGGGCGGAAAGGGACCCGCCGAGGGTCACATGGTCGTCGACCACGACATGCCTCGCCCCGGCGGTCACCGGGCCGTCGAAGACCGGCTGCGCCAGCATCCGCGACATGGCCGAGGACCCTGTGTGTCCCACGATGTTGGCCTGGATCACTTCCGCATGATAGAGGACCTTCCCCTCATATGGCCACCACAGGGACGCCACGATATGCTCCGCCAGGGCCAGGGGCAGCTTGTTGCGGCCGGTGGACTCCACGGCCTGGACAGGGACGAGGAACAACGGGCCCTTGCCGGCGGCAAGGATGCCCACCGCGTTGAGCAGCTCCTGGCGGACCAATGCCCGGACCAGGGCCCGGGCGGCCGCCGGATCCCCGGCCTTGGCGTCGGCATAGGCCGGATGCGCCATTAGGCGGACGGGATTGCTCATCGCCCCGGGAAGCAGCTTGGCGCCGGGCTCCCATGCCGTATGCCGTATCCGGTTCATCGGGAACCCCCCTCCTGGATGGCGACATGGCCATGGAGGGCGCACAGGGCATGCTGCACGTTGTCGATGCGCACCGTCGGGTCGTCGCCGGACGAGGGGAATCCCCCCGCCAGCACGCCGATCCTGAACTGCGCGGCGACCAGCATGGCCGCACCCTCGGACAGCCGGACGCTGATCTCCCCCCGCAGGTCGGGCAGGTAGGCGTGCGCCGCCGCCAGCCCCTCCATCCGCGTCGCCTCGGGGTTGCAGTCGCGCTCGGGGCCGGTTGACAGCATCCGCTCCGCGACCGCCCGGGCATACCCCAGCATGGCGTCGCGCTCCGCCCCCTCCGGCGCATGCGGCAGCAGGCTGCCGATGGCGATCAGCGCCCAATGGTCGGGGGGAGGGCATCCGCGAAGGCGCCGGCCGAGCGAGGCCATGGCGCCGATCCCGGCCTGTGCCCAGCCTCCGCCGGGATCATGGGCCTCCAGGAGAGCCAGCCCCAGGGCCGCCTCGCCCGGATAGTAGAGGGAGCGCCAGGGCGACGGATCCGGCGTCCCGTCCGGCATCAGCCTGGAAAGGAAGCCGCCGTCGTCCTCGCGGAACGCCAGGATGCCATGGCCAAGGCCGCGCAGGGTCGCCAGGGACACCGCCGCCGGATCCATTGCACGCAGGCGGCAGCCGGCCGCCAGGGCCAGGCCGGCACCCCCGAGCTTCGCCACGCGGGGGCCATGGCGGTCGGGGGGAACATCGCCCCCCGTCCACACGGCCAGACAGCCAGACCGCCCCGGAATCGGGCCAAAGGCATCGGCCTCCATCCGGGACCAAGCGGAGCGGAGGGCAAGCACCGCCGCCTCGCGGCGCCCGGGACGCGCCTCGGCATAGTCCGCCAGCGCCAGCATCGTGCCGGCATGGCGCAGCATGTTGTAGCCGGCGGGCGGCTGGGGGCCCGCCGGGGCGGCCCGGTAGAGGAACAGCCCGTCCACGTCGACGAAGCGCAGCAGGTACTCCCCCGCCAGGTCGCGGGCCGCGACGGCATCGTCCAGGCCGCCGCCCACGGCGACCGCGGGCGACAGGAGCGCCATCAGCACGAGGATCGCCATCCTGGTCATGGGCGGGCCTCCCCTTCCGGGCCGGCGGCCTGCCGCGCCAGCCAGGCAACGTCATCCTGGAGATAGATCGGCCGGGGCCGGTCGTGCAGCACCCGTCCGGCGGATTCCATCAGTTCCCGGCGCATGCCCATGAAGGCCTCGATGTCGGACTCGTGGATCGGGCAATATGGCCGGAATCCCTGCGGGCCGCAAGCGTCCACCCCCACGTCCATGCTCAGGTTGAACGTCTCCAGGCGCCCGTGGGAATGGCCGAAGAGGTGGGGAACGCCGTAATGGGACCTCTCCCAGATCCGGTGGCAGGCGTGGGCGCACCAGTACATCCGGCCGGCGACATGCGCCATGGCCGCCACATGGACCTCGCGGAACATCGCCAGCGCCTCCGGCGACATGCGGTCATGCGACCCGAGATAGAGGATCTTCGCCCCGTTCAGCCGCCCAAGGCAGGCGGCATGGTTGCGCCAGGCCAGGTCGCCCAGGACATGCACCAGCCCCCCGCGCACCGGGACGACCGAATTCCAGTTGGCGACCAGCGCCTCGACCATTTCCTCCACACAGGAGAACGGGCGCCCCGCATGGACGATGATCCGCCCGTGCCACAGGTGCAGGTCCGCCGTGAAGAACGTCTCCATTCCCGTGCTCCTCCTGCCCCATTATACCGCTTGATGTCTATTTGTCAATCGGTCTTGCCGGGGCATGGCCTTCGCCTTCGCCGCCCCAGTCGATCCATGCCCGCCCGTCCTCCCCGACCACGGCCCTTCCCGTGGCCCCGCAGGTCGGGCAGCGCACGGCGTCGCCATCCTGCACCAGCCCCTCGGCGCACCTCGTCCTGGCCTCCAGTCCGTCGTCGCCGCATTCGGGGCACATGTCCCAGCCCAGGGGACGCCAATCCTCGCGCAGCACCGAGGCGGATGGCGGGGTTTCCTGATGGTCGCTCATGGGGCCACCCCGTTGCCGGCGCGGAACGCTTCGGCTTCCGCCCTCATCCGCTCATGCCTCTGCCGACCGCGCTCCAGCGCCTCCGAACCCAGGACGCATTGCAGCTTGATGGCCGGCGCATAGACGCCCTCCCTGTACGCCCGCTTCTCATCGTCGGTCCCGGCCCGGTTGGCCAAGGCGCACAGCAGCGCCGAATGCTTCGTGATGGCCTCCAGGGCGTCGTACACCAGGGCCTCGTCAAGTTCCTTCATAGCGCCACTCCTTCGCTTCAGGCCGACTTGCCCACGGCCAACTGCATATGCACCTGCACCCGCTCGATGCCCTTCATCATCTTCCACATTCGCTCCAGGCGCCTTGCCTCCTCGTCCGTCAGGTCCTCGGCATTGCGCGGCGATGCGTCCTTCGGGAAAAGGCCCTGCGCGTGAATGTAGGCGCTCAGCATCAGCTCCATCTCCTTGCGGAGCTGGCGGCGATGCGCCGTCCAGAGAATCTCAATGCGCACCCTTTCTTCCGGCGTGCAGCATGCCCCAAGGCGGCTTCCGCGTATGTACCTGTGAATAGTCACATCGTAGCCCATCGCTGTCGCGATGATCTGCCCCAGCAACTTCTTCTCGTGTGCGCCCTTGTAGCACCATGAGCAATCGCTTCGTTCCGCCCCTCCCAGGTCGTCAATCGTCAGCCCGAGGCGCACAAGCGCCGATTCAAGGATGCGCCGCGCATTGGCGGCCTCGCCGCCAACGCCGCGCTCGGCGAGCGCCAGCAGCTTCACCAGGCGCAGCCTGTCTTCGGCCGTCATGGAAGTTCTCCCGTCTCATGCGGCCCGGAATCGCTTCGGCCTTCCGTCCGCTGCGCAGACATGCCGACATGCGCCCCTTGCGGCGATTGCAGTCGATCCTCCGCCGTCCACCACGTCCAGCGCCCACCCCGCTTCACGGCCACGCGCTCGCCATCCGGCGTCGCTACATAGACGGCGTGGCCCCCCCCATGCTGATAGCCCAGGGATTCCGTGACCTTGTACCGCGCCCCCTCAACCTCAATCATTGCCATGTTGCGCCTCTTTGGATGTAGTGTTCTTCGCCCGCAAGATTGGCATTCGCCTGCGCCTGGACGTCTTCCTGGCCTTCCGGCAACGCTCGTGGACCAGCAGCATCTGGCCGTACCTGGCCCAGGTCAGCACCTCGCGGTAGGGCTCGTTCCCGATGGGCTTGCCGCACACCAGGCAGGGATGGCCGGGGACCGCATCAAGGTCGTAGCCATGGACGGGATGGGCCCGCCCCTTGCCCGTGCATCTGGCGCAGGTGCATTCGCCGCTCATGGCGCCATGGCCTCCCCCATCCGTCGCAGTGCCGAAAGCAAGAGTGCGTTTTCGCTCCGCAGGCATGGGGCGAAGGGCGGTGGTTTCGCGTTTGCATATTTCGCTCCACATGCGTGATGCACGCGACCTTCCCGAAACTCGTAGATTCCCCAGCCATCGGGGCAATCCTTTTCGGTCACGATACCAGGCGATACAAGGAAAAAGCGCCACGCTCCCATCCCGCTGATCACTCCGCTATACAATGGGTTGCGGAACCTTTTTTTGCGGTCACGAAGGAAGTCGGAACGCGAAGCCTTACATTCGACAAGAAGACTCCTCCCGCCAACCCACCCAATCACGTCCGGCGTTTCACCGTTCAAGGTGTAGGCTACCAATTCCGAAAGGACAACGGAACAGCCGCACGAAGAACGAAGCCATTTCTCGCCATGCGCAACTAGCTCGGCATGGCTAACAAACGGCCGGAGCCTAGCCTCATCGTCTCTGGATGCAATGTCTTTCATTCGGTTGCCTCAGCCTCGGTGTTCTCCTCCCGGGGTCGGCCATCGACCCACCGCCCCACCACGGCCCGGCCGGCCTCCCGCTCGATCTCCACGCGGCCATGCCGGGCCAGCAGGCGCAGCGCCTCCGCCCCCGTGGACGAGCACATCGAGTTCGCCCGCCCGCCCTCGTCCGTGAACTGCATCCGGGCAAGGTCGGCAAGGGCATCGAGCAGCTCCCCTGCCTCGCCGGCCGTCGGGTGGTCATGTTCGGCAAGGACCATCCCGATCATCCGCTTGGCCGCCTGCAGCTTGCAATGCTCGTTCCTCCCGATCCCGTCGGGGATGGTCACCGCGATCCCCGTCGGCGCATGCACAACGCGCATGTCATACGGCTTTCTCGCGGCCTGCACCATGCCGGGATTGACCGTAACCACCTCGATCCTCAGATCGTCGTTCCTCATGAATCCCTCCTTGTCCCTGCCCCATTATACCACTATACATATAGTTGTCAAGCGGTATGATGCATGCCTACGGGGAAATGCCGTCCTCCGCGACGTCCTCCACGGGAGAACGGAAGCAGGAGGGGGAGGGACATTCAGAGATGTAGGCGTCGCAAGCGGCACGCAACCCGGGCAGGAAGTCGTCCGCAACGGAGCGCTTCACATAGGATGCACCGGTATCGGAACCAAAGAATTCCTCGACATCCTGGCCACACGGCATCCGTTCCCCGGGGGCAATCATGGCGTCATCGACGAGAAGCGACACGTTCCCATTCTCATTGCGCTGCAACACCATGTCCTTCCTTAGCCACCAGGATATGGAATGCCCGCACGCAGGGATCTCGTACGATTTGTCGACAACCGGAAAGTCCGGGCCGGCAATCGGCGTACGCCAGGCCTCGCCGGTTAGGGAATTGTCGGCCGGCCCATCGGCCCACTCACGCTCCGCGCTGTTCAGGGGAACGTCCTCCCCGAACCAGGTATCGGCAGGAACCCACCGCCCCGACTTGCCGGAGGCTTTCAGGACATCGCTTCCGGTAAGCACGGATCTAGCGTCCGGCCTGTTCCGGGAGGTGGACATGCTCGCCGCGCCAATGAGGGCGGCGTTCCTGGCGCTCTCCGTCTCCCAGCCGAAGACGATCACGAGAGGGAAAGGCTCCGCCCTTCGCGCCCTTCTCCCCTCCCTGCCGTCGGTGACCACATGCTCCAGGCACCGGGACGGACACAAAGGCGGGGACGTTTCTCCCCACTTGCCACCGGGAACGGCGATGTCGACAGCACCCCATTCCAGGCCAACGCCCGGGCCCCCCAGAAGCATGAAGGTTCTGTAGCCTCCCCCGGGCTCCTGTACCCTGTACGCGGGACGCATGGCAGGATACCGACCGAAACGGTTCCCGGGGGCGGCCGCAACCACGGACCCGATGTACTTGCCAACCGTGTAGACCCTCTTGAAGATGTTCATCGCTTCCTCCTGGTTGTGGATGAATATTGTCATGGTCACGGCGTCAGGCAATCCTCCGCGACGTCCACGGACGTCACGGGGCCACTGCGGGAGCATCCGACGGCCTCCCCGTCACGCCGCCACAGCTCGCGCATCCCGATGCTGGAGACGCCCTCGGCCAGGGCCTCGGCGAGGGGAGGGGGCACGGCGTTGCCGAGCTGCACCACCTGCTCGGAGCGGCCCCCGGTCAGCCGGTAGCCGGCGGGAAAGCCCATGGCCGAGGCCATCTCGCCGATGCCCAGCATGCGCATCTCCGGGCCTTCCGGGCCATCCGGCAGGATCAGGGCATAGCGGTCGTGCGTGGTCAGGGTCCGCAGCGTCTCGGTGAGCGGGCGCGGCCGCCCCGTGCCGTAGTACTCCACCAGGAACGGGCGCCCGGGCCACCGGCGCATCCCCTCGGCGACCTGCGCCAGGGTCGATTCCGCCAGGGGGCGGGAGCGCCGCGCCAGCGGCTGTCCGCGCCGGTCGGCGTCGATCACCCGCGAGGCGGGAACCCAGGACCGCGCCTCGCCCCCGAAGAGGTCGCGCCCGGCCGTACGCGCGTGCGTCGGCTCGGGCCAGAGCATCCGGGCCCGGCCCCGCACCGCCTGCACGAAGAGGCGCCGCCGGGCCGTCGGGGAGCCGTAGTCCGCCGCCTGGAGGACGCGGTGCTCCACCCGGTAGCCCAGCGACCCGATGGCCGCGCACCAGGCCATGAACGCCTGCCCGGCCGCCTTCGCCACGGGCCTCCCCGAGCTGTCCAGCGGCCCCCACTCCGCGAACTCCGGCACATTCTCCACGATCACGCGGGGCACATACAGCTCCTGAAGCCACTTCAGGACCATCCAGGCCGAGGCCCGCGACTGGTCGCTGCATGGGCGCCCCCCACGCGCCTGCGAATGGTGCGTGCATTCCGGCGAGGCCCAGAGCAGGTCCACGCGCCCCCCGGGAACCACCATGCGGGGATCGAGGGCGTCCAGGTCCGTGCAGTAGTGCCGCGCCCAGGGAAAGTTCGCCGCGTGCGTCTCGATGGCCCGCTCCCAATGGTTCACGGCATGCAGCTCGATGCCGACACCGGCGGCCTCGGCCCCGGCCACGAAGCCGGAGCTTTCCCCGCCACCGCCTGCAAAGAGATCGACCACGACGCGCCCGTTGCCCATGGAATGGCTCCTCCGCTCAGGGGGTGCAGCAAGGTTCATCGACCGTCAATCCGGGAAGCTCCGAATCCGCCGCCATGGGACGGGTCGGCCGCAACAGGGCACGGGCCGCCGACACCGGGATGGCCCGGTAGCCGTCGCCGTCCAGGCGGCCGACCGCCACCTGATGCACAAGGTCCGCGTAGTACGCGGCCGTCCTCGGCAGGTCCCCGCGTTCCCATTCCCTCCGCACGGTCTCCCGCCTGTGGGCGGGAAGCGCCCGGCACCTGGCGCGGGCATTCCGCCAGGTCCTCGCCTCAAGGGCACGGTCGGCTGCAATCGCCGCCGTACGCACGGCATCCACCTGGCCCAGCCTCTCCTCCGGCGTGCTGAACCGCCGCAGCTCCGGAAACAGGGCCATGGACTCCGCCTCCCGGCGCACCGCCCGGGCGGCCGCCCGCAGGCGGCCCGGGGAGGGCGAGGCGTCGTGGACGGCGGAACTCATGGCGCAATCCCAAGGTCGTCGGGCGGATTGTCCAGAATGGAGCCATTGATGACGTTCCCGGCCAACTCCCTGGAAAGGGGGGCATCGGAGGGCTTGAGCAATTCGCCAAGCGGATCGAACGCACAAGCATCCCCCGTCATATTCTCCTCGCGCATCCGCTCCGTCCTCTTCCGCCCTTCGACACGATTGCCCCAGTCGTTCCGCACGGCCCACCCCAGGAGATCATAGATGCACCTGTTCACCGCGCGTTCCGCCATCTTCCGTTCGGCAACGGGCTTGTCTTCATTGAAACATGCCTGCGCGAAGACCAGCATCTTCTCGAACAGTTCGTCCCGCTCCTTCGTGATCGGCCCCCCTCCCCCATTCTCCCAATCGGCGGCCTGCCTGCATTCGTCAAGAGCCCGCCACAGATTCACTTGCCCAGGAGTCATGAAGGGCATTGACCAGAGGATGCCCATGCCGAGGGGCCAAATACCACGCCCTTTCAGGATGGAGGAGATTGCCTCCCCGCAGCAACGGCCGTTGCGGTGCATCCAGCCTAGCACGGCATTCTCCCGATCCGTGAAGGGGGAATTGGAATAGGATTCCACCATCGAAAGGACATCTCCCTTGTATTCCTCGCATGTCACGTTCATGGCGCAATCCCTTCCCCAAGGTACAGATCCTCCCCCTCCTCCTGGGCCGGATAGTCCCCGATGTGACATGACCTGCCGCTGTCCTCGCAGGGCGCCATCAAGGTGCCCGCATCCAGGTCGACCGCCCCGACCAGGGTCATGTCGGCGTCGCGCTTCTCCCGGGCCAGGGCCTGCATCGCCTCCTGGGGGGATGCCGCCGGAACCAGGGAGGCATGGATCTCGCCCGTGGACTCGTATTCGCCGATCACCAGGTAGCGGCCCTGGATCGGCGAGGAGAGCCCGGCCAGCAGCCGGTCGATCCCGTCGATCATCGGCAGGAACCCCTCGCGGCCCTCCGCCGTGGAACAGTCCCAGTCGCCATTCAGCCCCTCCATGCAGCTCTCGCGCAACGTCCGCAGCTCATCCAGCATCTTCGCCCTGTCCATGGCCCGTCTCCTCTATGGGGTCATTGCCTCTTCGCAATCCTTGACGATGAAGCGATCCGGGCTCCGCTCCATGCGGATGCCCATCGAAATGCTCTCCTCCGTGACCTCCACGGTCACGCACCCCCTGCCGGGGGCCGGCAGGCGTCCCAGCGCATCCGCAACCTCCCCCACGTCCAGCAGGTCGTCAACCTCCCCGGGCATTCCCCCGCGATGCCACGAGGCCACGACAATCCGACCGCCGCCGCCAGGCACGCCGATCCAGGCGCCATTGCCTTCCGCCCAGCCAAGGACCAGATCGCGGACACCCAGGGCCCGCGCCGCCTGGATGGCCTCGTCCACCTCGTTCCCCGGAAAGCCCGCCACCAGGCGGCGATGCAGGGACGGCGGGGGGGCCACGGGCAGGGACGCCGCCACGGCCGCCGGACGGGATGGACCCCCTCCGTTGAGCTGGGACAGGATCGCGCGGCAGTTCTCGCCGCGCTCCCCCACCATCCCGTCAAGGGTGGAAAAATATTCATGATCATCAAGGCCGATGGCGCCGAACGCGCCCAGTTCCGTCATGTAGCGGGTAAAGAGGGCGCGGCGCTCGTTGCCGGTTCCCTTGTCATAGCCGTCGGGGAAGAACTCCCGATAGATGGCCTCCGGGATCGGGACGTAGCCCTTGCCGCGCTTCTTCTCCTCCTTCTTGTTCCGGAACGCATGCCCCCGAGACAGGTCCACCGGATGGGCAGAACTCTGCATGTCGCTCACCGGCGTGCCGATGGCTCCCCACTTGGAGACAAAGACGGCATCCCCCGACGGGGAAGCGGCCATGCTGCCCAGCCACGCCTTGAAGTGGCCGGCCTGCTTGTCGATGCAGATGAAGATGGGGTCGGAGGTCATCGGGATGCTCCCTTCGCAAAAGGCCGGGGCGGGAATCCCCGCCCCGGCCGTCCATCGCCTTCCTTCGCTACGGGGTGGGGAAGTCGCAGGTCTCCTCCCCGGCATAGTCCTGGGTGCGGGCGCCGCGACCGGCCGAAGCCTGGGCGCGGGAGCCGCGGCCCGAGGCGGCCTGGGCGGGAGCCTGGGCGCGGGAACCGCGACCGGCGGGGGCCTGGGACTGGGCCGGGGCGGGACGCTGGGCGGCGCCGCCGCGCGACGGCGTGTAGCCCGTCGGCTGCTCGGGGGCGGGACGCTGGGCGGCGCCACCGCGCACGGGCGGCCGCCGCCCGGCCGGGGCCTGGGCCTCGGCCTGCGCCTGCGCCTCGGCCTCGGACTTCGCCCGGATCATCCGCACATCGTTGGCGATGATGTTGGTGTAGCGCTGCTTCGCCCCGTCCTTCCCGTCCTTCGTGACGCTCTGGATCGTGCCCTTCATCCCGATGTAGGAGCCCACGCCGCCGGCGCGGACCATTTCGGCGGCCTCGCCGCTCAGGAAGAACGCCATGCTCGTGGAGACCTCCTTGACCTCGCTGAGCTGCTCATGGTTGATCATGAAGACCCGGATGCCCTTCGGGGTATCCTCGATGCCGGCCACGTTCCCATAGATGGAGAGGCTGATGCCGTACTCCTGGGCGTCGCCGACGTCGCGGAAATTGAACACGCGCAGGTAGTACTCGTCATGGGTCTTCCCCGTCTTGTCCTCCCACTTGCGCTGGTTGATGGCCCCGAAGAAGTCGACCTCCAGCGGGACGTCCGGCGGCGTCGTCTCGTAGCGGTCGATGATCTCCCCCGCCGTGTTGCCGACCGCCAGGAACTTGATCCCCGTCTTCAGGTTCGGGAAGTCCAGCCAGCCGCTGACGGCCTGGCGCCCCCCGAAGTTGACCGGATCCAGGACCTTGAAGTTCTTGTCCAAGACCAGGCCGATCCCACGGACCGTGTTCGACCGGAACGGCTTCTTGCCGTCCCCCTGCTGGTTCTGCTGCTGCCTGCTGCTCATCTCTGCTCCCTCCTTGTGTTGGGGGTTGTTTTGCAGCGCCTCGTTCCAATCCTTCAGCTTCCGTTCCCTTGCCCAGGGGGGAAGCTCCAGCCGTGTTCCGCCCGCCTCCAGGAAGGGACGGGCCATCTCCTCGCCGGGATACACCTCGCGGCCGTCGGGCAGCCGGACCGGCTCCGGCTCCTGGTCGAACGCAACCAACGGGGCCGCGTGCCGCTTCGCCACCGGATGCTCGGGCGTGACGGATCCGCAGAAGGCCACCAGAGTCGGCCGGTCGGCGCCGGCCTGGCCCAGGGCCTCCCAGGACAGCAGGTCGATGATCCCCTCGAAGAACACCGCCCGGCCGCCGCCGGGAACCACGAAGGCCGCATCGCCCTTCCTGGACCCCGTGGAAAAGAGCTTGCGGCGGCTGCCGTCGAGAAGATGGCATTCATAGGCCGCCGGATTGCCATCCACATCCCCCAGCACCCAGACGGCGCAGCCCCCGAGGGCGTCCGAGAAGTACAGCCGCCCGGCCTCGACCTCGCGGTCCACCAGCTCCCGGGGCAGGCAGCGGCCTTCCGGCGCATCCCCGCACAGGTAGGCGTACGCCCGCTCCCTGGCCTCGCCGGCGGGATCCGCCTGGCTTGGCCGCTGGAGCGGCGACTTGCGCTTCCGGGGCACGGGAGGGGCCGCCGGAATCGCCGGGACGTCGGGCCGCCCCTCCAGCGTGCGCAGCTCGCCCAGCGCCTCGCGGAACCCGATACCCTCGACCATCTCCATGAAGGAGATCGCCCCGCGCCCGTGGATGTGCTCGAATCCCGGCTTGAACGACCGGAAGAGCTGCCCGTCGATGTGCACGGAAGCGTCGCCCCGACGGAACTTGTTCCTCTCGGCGCGGTCGCGTACGAAGCCGATCCGCTCCGCGAGGGAACGCACGTCGAGGCTGTTCATCGACTCGACCTCGGGATCCCGTGGCTTCGTTCCCATCGCCGTTCCCTCCTACGCGACCAGTTCGGCACGCCGGATGTGGAAGACCGGCGGCGGCGCCGAACCAGCCTCAAGATAGCTGCCCGTGACCCGGATCCGGTCCCCGAAGCGCAGGCGCTCCAGGATCGTCTCCGCCGGGTTTTTCATCGACACGAGCGTATGCTGGGACAGCCGGATGCCCGGCTGCGTCTCCTTCTCCAGCATCGCCCGGGCCACCACCAGGTCGCCGCTCCGCTTCGCGCGGCCGAACGACACCATCTCGCAGGTCATCATCCTCATCATGGCGTCTCTCCTCCTTGTCCAATGGTTGATCCCTTCCTGTGCCCCGCGCCGTCCGACACCATCGCCAGGGCGAACTGCAGCTCGGCCATCAGCGGCTCCGAATACGGCAGGTCGGCCGCCGTCACCCCCGGGACCAGGCCCTCGGGCCCGCCCGCCTCGACCAGGAACTCCCCGGCCTCCGAATCCCCCATCGCCTCCTGGCCGTGCGCCGTCAGCAGGATGCCCCCGGCGAAGGTGCCCGTGCGCTTCTCTTCGATGCACAGGGCAAGGTCGCCGGCCCGGTGCAGGTCGCCGGCCCGCTTGCGGAACCTGTACACCCGGCCGGCCCGCATGGTCATTGCGCTCATTGAAGGATTCCTCTCATTGATTCGTGGCGAAGGTCCTCGATGGCCGAACATAGCATCCCCCCCACCGTCCGCGCCACATCCACCGGGTTCAGCGTCCCCGTGAACACATGCTGGGGGAAAAGCTCCCGGGCGCACTCTCGGTATGCGGGGGCCACGTCGCCGATGATGGTCGCATAGGTCTTGATGCCATGGACCTGGCGCAGGAACTTCAGGCGCTCCTCGCAGAGGCTGACGTCATCGTCCATCAGCTCCGCATCGGTGAAGACAAAGACCAGGCGGGGGGAGTCATGATCCTCCGACATCAGGTCCTGGGCAATGCCGCAGACGGCGTTTGAAAGGCTGGTCTCCCCGCACGGCGACGGCATGTTGCGCGGGCTCGGAAGGCGGTACAAGGCGTCGTTGAAGGCATAATGCACTTGGCCGATGCGGGACTCCGCCAGGGCCTTCTCGATGCCCGTGGCAAGATGGAACTGATTCTCCCAGTTGTCGGCGCCGGACATCGAGCTCGAAACGTCGTAGAGGAAGATGGCCCGCATGCGGGCGTTCGGGTCGTGCAGCATCGTCCTCGTGACAAAGACCGGCGGATGCAGGTCGGCGGCGTAGAGGGGCAGCTCCGCCAGCCGCAGGTCGTCAAGGGCGCCGGAGCGGCTGAAGCGCGAATCCATCATGCGGTCCCCCGACGGACGGGGCAGAAGCCCCATCATCGTCTTCGCAATCGTCTCCCCAGCCGCGTCCATTTTCCGCCTGGAGTAGTTGTGGGCATCAATGACGGCGAGTGGAATGATGGTGAACATCACACCGCTCATGGACTCGATGCTGGTGCAGGTATGCACTTCTCCAGCTCCCCACTTGACGTGGCTGGAGAAATCGCGGGAAAGGACGCCCCCCGGCAGGGTCTTGCCCAGGAGGTTCTCCACCCGGTGGGCAACTTCCCCGGCGGTCGCGCCGGACTCTTCCTTCCCCTGCTTCCCGTCGGCCCCGGCGGCATCCAGGTCGACGTCGGCAATGTCGCCGGCCTTCGCCCCGGATTTGCCCTGCCCCTGGCCCGGGGCGGGCTTCCCGGCCGACTTCCCCTGGCCCTGTTCCTTGCCGTTGTCCTTGCCTTCGCCGGTCGAGCGCTCAATGAGCCGTTCGATGATCTCCATGGCCGTCTGGAAGCGTCCGGGCCGGCGGAAGATCCGATAGGCGAATTCCTGGAGCGTCTCGGCAACCACCGTGTCCTTCGGGGCCATCCCGTAGCGCAGGCAGCGCGCCGCCTCGTCGATCCGCCTGGCCACCGGGTTATTCCCCTGGTAGCCGTCATCGGCCTTGCCCGCCGCCGCGTAGTATTCCCGCAATAGCCATCCCTCGTCGACCAGCACGCAGCGGCGGGCCACGGCCGCCTCGACCGCCCAGTACATGGCGCCCATGATCGGATTGACGCCCTCCGCCTGGCTGCGGGTGAACGAGGCGTATTCCCGCGTCTCGTGGACCTTCGTCCACGCCAGCAACTGGCCGGCGATGACCCGGGGATCGTCATCCTTCGCGTTGATCCTCAACTTCGTCCCGTCGAAGGAGACCTGCGGCGTGTCTTCTGTGCATGAGGTGACAATCTCCACCTTCGCGCTGCGCCGGGTCCCCACGGCCAGGGGCGTGCGGGCCACCGCCGCCGCCTTGATGTAGCTGGCGGAATTGTCCTTCGGCATGAACCGGCCACGCCCCATCGCGCCGAACGCTGCGGTGAAGTGCGAGAAGGCCTCCTCCTCGGGAAGGCAGATCATGTCCTGCGTCCCCCGCTTCCGGGAGGCCAGGCCCGCCTGGTTGATGGAGTGGCGCCGGCGGCTCATGGCGTGACCCCCTCCTCGGCCGGTTGCGCCTGCGCGGCGGCGGCCCGCCGGCGACGGGGAGCCGGCGCGGCCTTCTCCTCCACCACGGTCCGGGGAATCGGGCCCAGCGTCGAGAGATCGCCGAACTGCGCGGCCAGGGCCGAGACCACCTTCTCGCGCGAGACGGCGGCTGTCCCGTCGCCCTCGGGGGCGTAGTAGTTGCTGACCGCATAGCGCAGCGCCGGACCGCCGCCCAGCGCCAGCGCCTCGGCCGCCACCAGCGACATGCGGATCGACCAGAAGCGGCCGGACGCCCCATGGGCGCCGAACTGCTCGGCCCGGACCGAATTCGCCACCTGCACCAGGCGCTTCGCCACGGCCTCGCCGATTCCCACTCCCCGCACGATGATCTCCGTCTCCTCGTCGATTGTCGGATAGCGGGTGTGCAGCACGAACTGGGTGCGGTCGACCAGGGCGATGTCCGCCCGGTCGCGAACGCCCGTGTACCCGCGCCCCTCGTTCATCGTCATGAACACCGCGATCCCCGTCCCGAGGCGCACGTCGCGGCCCAGCGCCTGGACGTGCGTGCGGCCGGAGAAGTCGAGCAGGGGCATGAGCGGATTCAGCAGGCTGCTGTCCTGCACGCGGGTCACCTCGTCCAGCAGGACCACGCAGTCGCCCTTCTCCAGCGCCCGCATCAGGCTGGAGGGGTGGAACACCGTCTCGCCGTTCTCCAGCGCCCGCTCGCCGAACCACTTCTCCGTGTCGCGGATCGCCGAGCAGTCGATGCGCAGCAGGGGGAGCCCCTTCCGCGCCGCGTACTCGTGGACGGAGATCGTCTTCCCGGTCCCGTGGTCGCCCTTGACCAGCCCGATCACCCGGCCCTTGTGGCGGCGGTACTCCTCGCAGAGCGAGAAGAACTCCACCGTCTCCGGCGTGGGGAAGTAGTCCTTCGGGGCATCGACCTTGCCGATGAACTCGACCTCGCTGGCCCGGCGCTCGCGCGAGACCTTCACCGTGGTCGTGCTCCGGCTCACCTCCACGGCGTCGGCCTTCGCCGGCAGATCCCCCAACGACTCCATCGCCGGCGGCGGGGGGACGGAGGCATCCACCCGCGCCAGCATCTCCTGGTAGCGCACGATGAAGCCGACCGGGTTGCGCATCACCTCGTCGTAGAGCACCGGATCCGGCGCGACCGCTGGCATGGGACTGGTCATGGATGGACTCCTTCCTGGATGTTCGCCTCGATGTCGTCGTCCTGCCCGTAGCGCAGGGATCCGTAGTTGCGGGAGTAGGCCACGTTGCCACGGCCCACGACGATGGTGTCGCTCAGGTCAATGCCCTTCTCCTTCAGGAGCGTGCGCAGCGCCTCGGAGATGGCGATGTCGTTCTCCGACGGACTCAGGTCGGCCGACTCCGAAGGATGGTTGTGGACCACGATGATCCGGGCCGCGCCGATCCCGGACGCCCATTCGGCAACCTTCCCGTGGTCGCAGCCGACCTGGGCGGGCTTACGGTCCGTCGAGCAGGTCTCGCCGATCAGCCGGTAGCCCGCGTCCAGGGCCAGCACCATGACGTGCTCATGGGGCAGGTGGGCGATGCGGCTGCCCGCGTAGTCGACCACATCCTCCACCGAGGAAAAGTCCCGGGCCTGCGACTGGTACTCGCCGGCGAAGTAGTCCTGCACCACCTGGCGCAGGAGGCCGATGCGCCCCATGGCCGAGGGGGGAACGCCCAGGTCCGCCAGCATCGAGTCGCGGCACCCGAAGAGGCTGCGCACGTTCGGGAACCGGTCCCACAGCGACGTCGGCAAGCCGAGCAGGAGCAGCAGTTCGGGCATGGCCACCCGGTCGATGTCCAGGGCTTCGCTCATCGCCCCACCCCCGCCGCCTCGCGCTCCTCCTCCGGGGCGGGGATCTGGCGGACCTTCGCCTCCTTGGCCGCCTGCTTCGCCTCGGCGGCCTGGCGGGCGGCCGTCTCCGCCTCGGTGCGGCCCGTGGCGATGGCGCCCAGCATCTCGTCCAGGTTGCGGGCGTCGGAGAGCGTGGCCAGTAGCGGCCAGTTCTCCTGGACCGCCATGATCCGCTGCGCACAACGGAAGAAGTCGGCGTACTTCCCGATGTCCGAACCCGGGATTCGGTATTCCTTGATCCGGCCGTCCGCAACGTTGATCTTCAGGATCGAGGGAACCAGCAGGCGATCCACCGGACGCCCGGCGATGCCGCCCATGAAGCTGATTGCCCGCGCATAGGTCACCACCTGCGTGGCCTCCTCCTCGTACGGACGCTGCCACTTCTCCCACTTCTCCGTGTCATTCATGCACTTGAAGTCCACCAGCGCCGCCGTGCGGCTGTCCGGGAAGTAGATGGTCAAGTCCGCCATCCCCGCGTACCCGGGGCCGGCCACCGGCTGCTCGCTCAGGCACTCGAAGCGCTCCGCCTCCATCCGTGGATAGAGCCTCTGGAGCTGCATGTTCACGCGCATGACGATGCTCATGTTCCGCGCCGCCACCTGGTCGCCCGGATCCCCGGCCACGTTCTCCCCCCGGTAGAACCGCTCCAGCATCGCGTGGATATCCTTGCCGGCCTCGGGAGCCTTCTGGTTCAGCCCCTCGCGGATCGCGCTGTAGAAATCCGACGCCTGGCGCAGCCCCTCCTCGGAATCCGTGTCGAACTTGCGGATCGCGTCCGGCGCGTTCGCGAACGCCCGGATGTACTGGCGCTCCATCCAGCGCTCCAGAGCCGGCTTGCGGATTGCCTTGCCCAGCACCTCCGTCACCGACGGCAGCAGGAAGTGCCTCTTCGCGTCCCCAAGGTGCGTCGCACGCACCCCGCCGGACCGCGTGGCCATCTCGAAGACCGGCACGACCTTCGCCGAGCCGTCGTCCCGTCGCGTCACCTCGTAGAAGTGCCCCATCGTCCGATCCTCCATGATTGGCTTCTGAGGCTATCATAACATGATTTCCGTGCGTGTCAAGGCGTTTTTATAATATTTTGTAAGATTTTTTCAGATTTCAGCCTTGACATGTGCATGTCGCAGGGAGATATTGCCCCCAGAACGGAACCCCCTCGGGGAAACACAGCGAAAGGACCGGGACATGCAGACGAACCGCCACCTCGCCGAGAAGGAAGACTTCGCGTACGGGCTCCGCCGCCGGGATCTCGACCGCCTGCTGGAGAAGTACAGCAAGCAGGACATCATGAATCTGCACGAGGCCTGCGTGAGCACCCTCCCGCCGGCCACCGGCAACGGGCTCGGCACCGACCCCGCCGGCGTCCTCAACACCGGCTTCATCCTCGCCCAGCTCCGCGCCGACTTCCTCCAGCTCGACCTCGTGAACTCGTACCTGCCCGTGGTCACCTACCGCCAGGTCGAGGCCTTCGCCCTCTCCAGGAGCGAGCAGCTCGTCCTCCAGCGCCTCGTCCCGAACGTCCGCCACCGCACGAAGCAATTCCAGGAGTACCTGGTCAGCCGCCGCTACACGGGAACCGGGAACACGGCCCAGCGGAACATCGTCGTCCGCGCCTTCCAGGCCTTGGCCGGCCTGGTCCATCGCCTCCTCAGTCCCCAGGCACAGGTTCGCCATCTCTTCGCGCAGATCGTCGAGAAGACCAAGGCCGCCGGCATCCCCTGGGAGACCGCCGTGGCCCGCCGCCGCACCCACTCCCTCCGCAGCCGGGAGAACCCCGGGGAGGCCATGGACGCCAACGAGGGCGGCATCCGCATCTGAACCCGCAACCCGAACGGCAACAGGAGGACAAGGCCATGGCGAAGTGCAGCATGAAGACCGAGGTCTACAGCCGGGTGTGCGGCTATCACCGCCCCGTGCAGGCCTGGAACGGCGGCAAGAAGGCCGAATTCGAGGACCGGAAGGCGTATGCCCTGCCCAGCGTCCTGCCCCCGCGCCGCCGCGAGGCGGCGGAGTTTCCGGCCCAGGAAGAGGAAGTCTCCATCGCCGTGTGACGCGGCGGCAAGCGCAAGGAGAAAGCAGCCATGACGCAGCAGATGACCCTCCCCCTCTCGTTCGACCGGCCCGCCGGTCCCGCCGACTGGGCCGACCACATGGCGCGGGCCGAGACCTCCGAGCAGGCGGCGGCCATCCTGCGCACCATCGAGACCGACCTGGCACGCATGGAACGCGAGGCCGGGCTCGGCGACATCCTGGAGCGGCATGGCATCCGCCGCTCGCTTCCCGAAGTCCTCCCCGGCGAATGGTATCGGCACATCGGCCAGGCCCCCCAGCGGCACCGTGTCCGGCTCGCCGAGGCCTACAACCTCGCCCAGGCCGCATTCCGCGAGCACGGGCTTCACCCCTATGGCAGGATCAACGAGGAGGCCGCCCGCTACGGCGCCCAGATCCAGCTTCCCCGCCAGGAGGACGAACCCGAATACGGCATCGCCGTCTAGGAGAACCCCCATGGCCAATCAACCCGACCTCTTCGCCCCGTGCTTCCCGTCCCCGGCCGAGATCCCGGACTGGCGCCGGGTCATGCTCGACGCCGGGTCCGCCGACGAGTGCAGGCATGTCATCCGCAGCTTCGAGGCCTGGCTCCACGACCTGGAGGCTGCGGCCGGGCTCGATCCCCTGTGCGGCCCCGGCGGGTCGGGATCCTGGTTCCGGGGGCTGTCCACCATCACCGCCGAGGAGTTCCGCCAGCAAATCGCCAAGGCCCCGGACTACGCCCAGGACACCCTGGCGGCGGCCGTGGCCGTCTGCCGCAGCGCGGAAAAGGCCTTCCACGACCGGCACTACCCCGCCCAAAAGGCGGGCGAGACGGCCATCCCCTCATGCGACGGGGACGGCGAGGACATCGAGGCGGAATACGGCATCGCCGTCTAGGAGACATGGCATGAACCCCAGGCCCGCACCCCTCCATTGGATCGAGGAGGCAAGGCACATCCATGACGGATGGCACTTCGACCGCTTCCTGGCCGCCAAGCACGAATGGCTGACCCGGCGGCTCAACGAGGCGCATGTCCATGCCCCGGGGGCCTACCCCCTGGGCATCCACATCGCCCCGGCCATGCCCCCTTCCGCCTATCGGCAGCTCCTCCACGGCGCATCCCGGGAGGACGCCAACGAACTGTCCGCCGCCTACGAGGACCTCAAGCGCCTCCACACCCTGCGCCGGGAAATCGGGCAGGACCAGGAAGGGCAGGGGATCGCACCATGAGCAACCGCATCCGCATCATCGGCGAGGAGGCGTTCCTCGAAGCCCACGGCGCCGGCATGGCCGACCTCGGGGACCCGTCCCTCCACCGCCTTCCCGGCCTGCATGACCATCACCCCGCCAGGCTTTCCGCCATCCGGCGCCAGGCCGCCGCCGACCATGCCTGGCAGGAGCGACGCCAGGCCCTGCGCCGGGAATACGCGGAGCAGGTCGCACGCGGGGCCATCCGCCCCCCCACGCGCACGGAACGGCTGCTGGCGACCGCCCAGGGCCACCCGGACAACGCCTCCGTGCAGGCGGCCCGCCGCCTCCTCGGACGGATGGGCGTCGACTGGAACCGTGCCGGGGACGCAAGCCCCGGCAATGCCTACATCGAGATGGCCGAACAGGAACTTCCGGGAATCTCCCCATAGGAGGACGGCACCATGAAGATCAACGACTACGGCGAGAAGATCGGCGGGGCCCGCAAGGACCTCTGGCGCGAGGCCCTGGGACGCGGGGAGCTGGAATCCGTCGACCGGGCGGACTGGGCCCAGGCCGTCAACAAGGCCAACATCTGGCCCGCCCCCGACTGGAAGGCCCTGGTCGAGGCCGGCTCCGATCCCGTCGGCGCCTACCTGGTCAAGCTGGTCTACGACGCCATCCCGAAGACCCCCCCCGCCAACCTCCGGGCCGAGCAGGAGGAGCGCTTCATGCGGGCCTATGTGGGCCTGGTCTCCTGCCTCCGCACCCTGATCGAGAGCCGCCTCCCCATCCTGGAGGCCGATCCGGCCATCCGCGAGATCCGCGACCTGGCCCGCAGCAAGCTGCCCCAGGACGCCTACGCCATCGCACCCGCCCGCCTGCGCAACGCCCTCTTCTACCACCGCCGCCATGCCGCCGAGCGCCATGTCCAGGACACCGGCTGGCCCAACCAGAAGCCATGGGCCAAGGCGTTCCGCGTGGCTCCGGTCGGCGGCGAGTTCTTCGTGGTCAAGCCCGGCAACATCATCGCCGCCGGCCCGTTCCCCTCGCACGCCGAGGCCACCACGGCCGCCGACACCCTCTGGACGCAGGCCCGCGACGCGGCCGCCAAGGAGCGCAACGGCATGGCCCGCCCTGTCGCCAAGGGCATGCCGCGCACCGGCCCCGACCGGCGCAACGGCACCAACGTCGGCCCCGAGGACTTCGCCCGCGCCTTCGGGTTCCGCGCCGTGGAGTTCGGCAACTGGGAGAGCCAGGACGACCGCCAGGGCAACCTCAACGCCGCCTTCGACGCCTTCCATGACCTCGCCGAGGCCATCGGCATCCGCCCCGGGGACCTGAGCCTCGGCGGGACCCTGGCCATCGCCTTCGGCTCCCGGGGCCGGGGCGGCGCGGCCGCCCACTACGAGCCGGGCCGCAAGGTCATCAACCTCACCCGCGACAGCGGAGCCGGCTGCCTGGCCCACGAGTGGGCCCACGCGCTCGACAACCACCTCGCGGTCGCCGCCGGCGGCAGCTCCGGCGCCTACGCCTCCGAGATGCGCGGCACCGGCACCGCCCTCCAGTCCATGCACGATGCCGTCCACGCCATGGGCCGCACCTTCGAGCCGGCCGCCGACATCGAGGTCCGCCACCGCAGGAACGTGGCCGAGGTCGAGCAGGTCCGCCGGGAATCGAAAAGCCCCTGGGAGCAAAACCGCTGCTGGAAGTGGCTCGCCCGCGCCGAGGGCCAGATGATGGCCATCCGCAAAGCCGGCGGCGCCTGGACCGAGACCCGCTTCCTCGCCGCCGCCAAGTCGCGCGGGGCCTACTGGCGCAAGGGCGCCGAGATGTTCGCCCGCTCCTTCGAGGCGCATGTGGAGGACACGCTGACCTCCGCCGGCCGGTTCTCTCCCTACCTCGTCCAGGGCACCGCCCCCGGCGATGACGGGTTCCGCTCCATGTACCCGGCCGGGCGCGAGCGCAACGACATCGGCCGGGCCGTCCAGGCCGTGGTCGGCGACCTTCGCCACCGCCTCCGCAAGCTCGACATCGACCGCCCCATCGCGATTGCGCCAATCACCCAGGAACAGGAGGCCGTGTCATGGACCGTCTGACGATGCGCCGCTACCTCTCCGCCCCCCTGATCTGCTCCCCCGGCGGCTGGGCCGACACCCTTCCGTCCTGGATGCGCCGCCAGGCGGCCCAGGAGCGCGTCCTCGTCGCCGCCGGCCTGATGCCCGGGCACATCGTCGGCCCCACCGAGGTCCTCGTGCTGCTGCACGGGGCGGCCATGGCCGGCCCCCTCTCCCACGGCGACGCCATGGTGTTCTCCTGGGCGATGATGCGGGCGCACGAAAGCCGGTTCGGCAAGGGCTCCCCGAAGATGGCCGAGATCCAGGCCATCATGCCCGACGCGCCGGGCGACGCCGACATCCTTGCCCCCAACGGACGGTTCTCCATGGAATACCGGCGGGTCGCCGGCGGTATACTCTCCGCCGCCACCCGGAAGAACAAAGGAAAGGAGCAGGACATGTCCCCCCAGCTCGTCTCCCTGGTCGAAGCCCTCGTCGAGGTCCGCAGCATGTGCGGCGACGAGCGCGGCTGCATCTCCCAATGGCAGGACGACACCGGCCAGCGCCTCTCCCCCGAGAACCGCTCCCTCGTCCTCGACCTGTTCGAGGCACGTTGGCGCGAGGCGCAGCGCGGCGCAGGCGTGCGCAATCCCCTCACGCCGGCGGAACGGGAGCATGCCCGCTCCATGCTGGAAGGGAAGGATATCGACCAGCAGAAGTCAAGTTGTCTAGCGGTGGACGAGGACACCCCCTCCATCGCCATGTGACCCGTCAACAGGACAAAGGAAGGAAACCGGCCATGATGCTCAAGTTCGACCGTGCGAAGGTGGAGGCGCTGCTGAAGGCGGAGACGGCCCGCGAACCGGGCATGATCCCGTACACCGGCAGCGGATGGGGACGCCCCGAGACGCGCGGGCACGGCCTGAACCTGGTCGGCGACCAGGGCGTATACCTGGTCTGCAACTCCCCGCGACCCGACGGGAAGTGCCCGGCGAAAAGCGGCGACATCGCCTACGCCGCCAATTGCGACCCGACAACGATGGCGTTCGAGGACTGGTACGGGGCGAAGGAACGGAGCTTCGGCAGCGACGATGGCGTCGAGTTCATCCCCGCCGACAACATCCGCGCCTGGCTCGAGAACACCCAGGCCCCCATGGCCAGGATCGACATCGGGCCGAAGCAGTTTAGCCTTTGCCCGTCGTTCAGCCGTCCATCCCATGCCGCCAAGAGGGAAATGGAGCAGGCAGCCGCGCAGGAGCCCGCCATCACCCCCTGAACCCGTTGCCGTAGCGCACCATGAAGGGAACCGCTCAGCATCATGCTGGGCGACCGAAGGGAGCGATAGCATGAATGCTGTGGTTGGGCAGATGGTCACGTACAAGCATCTTCACCGTGGCGGCTACGGCTACGAGACGAGTCACCCCGCCGTTGTCGTCAAGGTCCATGGAAAACGGGCAACCATCCGCGTTGCCCGTATCGACCCGGCAACCAACACGACGCGGGCCGCTGAGGCCGTTGTCACGATAGCGCGGCTTCATCCTCGCACGCAGGTTTGCGCGTTCGAGCGCGTTCTAAATGACGTGCCCAACCAGAACATGAACCGCCAGCTTTGCCTGGAGGAGGAGGGAATCGCCCCATGACGGCCGCCGCACACACGCTCCCACGCGCCGAGGAGATCCGCCGGCTGGCGGGCCTGGATGGCCGGGAAATCGCGGGATATGACCCGACCCGGGCCGTCCGCAGGGACAATTCTTCGTGGAGCCTGACGCTGGTGGGGGGGAAGACCCACCCCGAGCCGTTCAGGACACGCCGCGCGGCCATCGAGATGGGCATTGAGCACAAGCGGATCAAGGAAGGCCAGTTCCGCAACCCCGAGGCGTGGTTCAGCCTGGAGTCCCTGCTGGCCAGGGACCGGCTGGCCAGGGTCGAGGAGATCCGCTCCCGCCCCGGCATGGGCGCCGCCTTCGAGAACGACCTCTTCGCCGTCGCCGAACGGGAACAGGCACGGGACCGCGAGGAATGGGCACGGGAGGCCGGGCAACGCCAGGCCGGGGAAGAGGAACAGGGAATGCGCATCTGACTGCGGGGTGAACCATGGACAGCAACGATTCGGGCACCGTCCACGCCGACGAACTGGCGATCATGGTAGACCGGCACATGAGGCTGAAGTACCGCGTTCCCCTGGCCGAGATGGAGATTGCCGACACCCCGGGCTATTGGCGAGACCGGGAGCCGAAGACGCACCCCGGCCACCCGCTGCACGGATGCCTCGGATGCCAGGGGCCCTTCCGGGCCACATACACATTCCATGATCCTCCCCGCGACAAGCGGGGCCGCCTGGCAAGCACCACGCGCACCTGGAAGGCGCTGAAGGAACACCAACCGAAGGGAGAAGGAGCCATGAAGACCGCCACCATCATGCTGCGGGACCGCCCGGATTCACCGTTCGAGCCGGTCGAGGTGCCGATCCTGGGCGCCTGCGGACCGTTTGCCGTCGCCAAGACCCCCTCGTTCAAGAGCAACGTCGCCGACGGCTTCTATTCCGTCTACCACCTGCCCACCGGGCGGGTCATCGAGGGCAGCCTGCACCTGACGGCGGCACGCGCCATGGCCCGCTTCCTCCAGGAGGCCTGCGGCAAGGCCGCCGAGTCGGCCGACCACAAGGAAGCCGGGGAGGCCATTTTCCCGAAATACCGCCAGTTCTATGTCCAGGGAGCCTGGGAGGAGGCCGGGGCCGGCCCGGAGCTGGTCGCCGAGCTGAACAAGGCCGTCCTGCGCCACCGGGACGTGGAGTTCCGCCTGATCGGGAACCCCGTCTGCGAGATCCACGCCTACGACCAGGCGGAAAGGCGCATCGCCCCGAAGAACGAGCAGGACGACATCGCAAGGCTGGAAAGGTTCGTTGCGATGAACGCCCCGGGACTTCACGAAGTCACGGTCGAGGAGTTCCATGGCCCTCGGGGCATCGGGCAACTTCAGAACGAGCAGGTCACCCTGAGCGACAAGTACCCGCACATTTCCGTCTACAGGGACGGTGCCAGGGCCGAGCGCGGCCGGATCGTCGGGTATATTCCCGACGGCGAGGGCCTGGCGAAGAAGCGCTGCTTCCTCCCGGATTCGCGCCATACGAACAACATTGAAGAAAAAGGGATCACACCATGAAGACCAAGATTCACCAGGCCATCCTGAAGGACTATGGTACTCCCTACGATCTGGCCATCGCCGGCAAGCAGACCGGAGACACCCTCGCCGACTGGATCCATCGGACAGTCGAGGACGCGCACGAGGACGGGGAGAAGTATCCCCGCGTGTCCTGCGACGATTTGCTGTCCGCCGGCGCCGCCGAGCTTTCCAGCGTCGCATACGCATTGATCGAAGCCTCCCCGCGCGACCTGGCCGGCAAACCAAGCTGGAAGCCAGGCAGAAACAGCCTGCTCAAGGATGCGCCAAAGGGCCTGCTCTCCCTCCTGGACAAAGTGGCCAAGACCTATGGGGTCGAGGTTGAACTGTCCGCCGTGGAAGGGCCGGGCCGTTGCGGCGACCTCCTGGCCGATTTTCTCGTCGCTGAGTTGCATGACGTATGCAGGGAGGCCCAGGACACGGAGGAGGCGCTGGAATGCGCCATTGAGGCCATCGAAAAGGCCGTCCACACAATCGACGGCGCCGCAATGGCAGCCAAAGCGGCTGACATTCAGGAGCAGCCTCAAGAAGAGGGTATCGCTCCATGAATGATCGCCGCAACCCCTTCGCATTCGCGCTTGCGCTTGATACCGTAAGCCCGGGCAAAGGCCGGTTCTGGCTCCTGGTCGACAAAGGAGGCAACCCCGTGGATTGTGCGCATCAGGCGCGGCCCGGCCTGCCGCTCTACGGCCTGGATGGCATCATGGGGAAGGTCCCGGGATGCACATGGACCATGGCCAGCCGGGTGCGGATCCTCGGCCTTTCGGTTCTCGCCGAGGAGGCCGGCAGGATCGACCGGGAATACCTGTGCGCAATCCGCCGGCTCGATTGGGAGGAAGGGCAACGCCTGGTCGCCGAGGCCGCCGTGCGGGCCGGGTTCGGCCCGCATGCGAGGTTCCATGGGACGGATAGCAAGTTCACCGTCTTCACCCCCGGCGACGACGGCATCTGCTTCGTGGACTCCGTGGCGGTTGCCAAGGACTACGGGGATACGGTCATGGCCTGCTACCTGCGCATGCGGAAGCCCCACCGCATGACATACCGCAAATGGCTCATGAGCCACGATCCATCCTTCGAGGCATTGCAGGCGGCCGGCAAGGACGGCATCATCGTCTCCGGATTCCAGCAGGGCGAAGACAGGATCCATGATGCGAACTCAAACATGTTCGTCGTCTTCTCCCCGGAGCAGGTGCGGTCGGCCGCCCTCCTGGTCCGCGACGACGCCGGCAACATCGTCCTGCCATCGCGCCGGTTCGCCCCCGGCCCCGACATCCGGGGCGCCGTAGAGGAGACGAAGGCGCGGTGCGCCCAGGACCGGGAAACCCCCCGCGTGGAGGAGGAGGCTGGCATCTCCCCGTAGACCGCCAGAAGTCTAGCGGTCTGCCTTCCTTGGCCGACCGCGCCGCCGTGGGGGCTCTGACGGGGGTGAGCCAGTCAGCAGATATCGCGTGGCGACGAGGCCATACAGGCTGCGATCCTGGCGCAGCAATTCACGCACCTCGGAGGCCGGCGTGTCTGGATCGGGGGCGGGAATGCCGTCGTCATGGAACCAAACCAGGATTTGGCGCAGATTCTCGTCCGTCATATTGGCGCAGATGGATTCCATCAACTTGAGGGCTCCGTCCTCCTCCACCGGGGTAGCCGTCACCTCGACGGGCGGGGCGACTTGCTCCCCCTGATTCAGGTGATCCTTTGCCCAGTACCGCCGCCAGGCAAACGGATCATTCTGCGCCTGCTCCCGGCCAAACTCCCCAAGCTGAACGAGCCACGTCTTGTATGCCTCCTCCATCGGCCTGCCGGGCTCGGCAAGCTCCGCCAGGGCCGCGATCTTCGACTCCATGGCGGCCCGCGCCGTTTCCCCGTCCCGTTCGGCCGCCCGGGCGGCAGCCTCCCCTTGGCGCATCTTCCGGCTCGCGACAAGCTCGCTGACCCTGGCGATGATTCGGTCGCGGAGAACGGCACCCTTCAACCCGTCGCGAAGGGCGTCATCGACAATCTTGCCGGCTTCGGCCATGGACACCAGCGAAAGCCAGTAGGTCCAGACGCGGCTGTCGGCAACCCCGGCACAGCGAACCTTGGCCGTGAGGACCTCGAAGGCCAGTTCCTCCTCCGTGGGATTGAGGTCGATCCCGGGCAGGTCGGGCTGGGCGGCGTCCCCTGCGGCCTCGCGCAAGGCGTTTGGCCGCCAGGAGAACTGGATTCGCCCCTTGGAGCCGCGCCCCTCCACCTCAACCGCAATCTTGACGTCAAGGATGGAGGATATCTTTGAGATCGAAGGGGTGACGACCTTGATCATCATTTGGCCAAATGGGGAGAGGGAGGGCTCCAGGCGCATCTTGGCGGCAAGCTCGGCGCCTTCGATGGTGCAAATCCCAACAGAGTCCCATTGTGCCAGGATCATGTAGAGAGAGATGGGACGCATGCCGCGAAGCCGCTTGATGTTTGCAAGGTGAACCAGGATGAACCTGGCCTTGGCCTTGTCAAGAAGCCGAATGGAGATTTCAGAAAGGACGGCCGTGAACTCGCCGGTTCCCGGCTTGATCTCGATGTCCTGGAACAAGTCCGAAACGATGCTGTCGCCGGTTTTCGGGTCAGCGGGACCCTCGCAGTAGACGGTCCCCTTCTTGATGGCCACCGCATGGTCGCGCAGGGTCCGGTAGATTTCGTCCCGGCTTCCGCCCACGACCTGGTGAATGTCCGAAACGCGGCAGACGACCCGGTTGTCCAGGCGTGCGCCTTGCTGGTACATGCAGACAACGAAGAGCACCAGGCGCTGTTGGGTCTCGCTCAACGCGAGGACGCTGCCGAGCATGTCGTGTCCCAGCCTGGTGACAGAGTGCTGTGTTCCACCGCTTTTCGCCTTGCGCTTCCCCATGGCCTCCTCCTCACCGCTGAAAACGTGAATTTTCCACAGCAGAACGGCTCTGAATCACGATATAATACACGTTATGTCGTTGTCAAGTGGTCAAATTCAAATAATATCGAGACTCAGGCGGCCTTTTGTCGTGTTTATCCTGTGAAGAACTGTGGAAAGTTCGCGATTTGACCGGATTAGTGCCGTTGAGATGCCGGGGCAACTGTGGAAAGTTCGCGGTTCTGCTGTGGAAATGTCGTGAAATCGCTGTGGAAAATTCACGGTTCTGCTGTGGAAATGTCGCGATTATGCCTAATAAGTGCTTATCCATCAATGATTTGCAAAGGCCTAAAGATATAAAGAATAAAGATGTATCTGACGATAGTGTTCGCTTCGCTCACAGTTGCGCGCGCGCGCAAGGGCGGGGGGACACCCCCCGCAGAGATGGATGGCCCCCCGGAATGCGGGGAGGAAAGGCAGCTCCCTCATCGGGAGCCGCCTGACGGCAATCCGTAGACCGCCAGAAGTCTAGCGGTCTGCCTTCCTTGGCCGGCCACGCCGCCGTGGGGGCTCCGCCAGGTGATCCACCTCGATGTAGTCCCGGCCCTTCACCATCGGCTCGGATGGACCGTCCTCCGGGTCGCCCATGATCATCAGGCTCATCATCAGGGTTCGGCTGGTGTCATGCCCCTTGGCATCCAGCTCCGCGACGCGGGCGCGGACCTGCGCCGCGCTGGATCCCACCGGCAGCCCCAGCAACTGGTTTCGCGCCGCAAGCCGCTCCAGCCTCTCGTCGGGCACGTCCGCAAGGGTGGGCCCCGGGGGCGGCGGAACCGGCTCCGCCGTGACGTCCACGGCCTCGCCGATCCGCCCGGAGCGCAGGGCGTCCTCCGCCCAGTAGCGGGTCCATTTCCCCGGCTCCTTCACCGCCATTTCCTGAGCGAACTCCCCCTGTCCCTCGATCCAGGCCAGGTACTCGGCGCGGTGCGGCCCGTCGTCTGCGGCCAGCGCCGCCAGGGACTCCACCTGGCCACGGTCCGGGCGCCCGGGGCCGGACGGGGCGGTGCCGCGGACTTCCGCCTCGCGACGGTTTGCGACCAGGAGGGCATCGCTCACCTGGGCAACGATCCGATCCCGGAGGGCATGGTTCTTGAGCCCATCGCCAAGTGCCTTGTTGACTATTGTTGCTGTCTCTGTTGCCGACAACTGCCGCAGCCAATATCCATAGATTCGGTTGTCGCGTACTCCGGCAGCACGAACACGAGCGGTCAGAACCTCTAGCATAAGGTCGTCTTCAGATATTTGAATCTTCATTCCTGGAAGTTCTGGTTGCCCGTCATCAGCAGCATCGCGAAGAGCATATGGTGGCCAGGAGAATATAACGCGGCCCTTGGTGCCGCGACCATGAACCTCAACCTTTACCTCGACGCCGAGGATGCTGGATATCTTCGAGATCGACGGATGAATGACCTGAAGCATGATGTGGCTCAATGCACGATGGCTGCCAATGCGCAATGACTCGTACATTTCCGTAGATGAAACATCCCATGATCCAATGGCATCCCATTGGGCAAGAAGCAGGTAGAGGCTAACAGTCCACCCCCCGTGCAGACGGCGGAGATTGGCTAGGTGAACCATGATGTACCGCGTCTTGAGTTCGGTCAACTTCTCGATGGTCTTTGCGGAAAGATAAACTGAAAACTCCCCGGTGGATGAGTCTATCTCGATATCATGGAAAAAACTTGTCACAAGCGTCTTGCCGTTTTCCGCATCAACCGGCTCGTCGCAATATATGGTTTTTGATTTCAGCGCGATGGCGTTGTCCCGCAGGGTTCTGTATATGACGTCCTTGTTCCCCCCAACAATACGGTGTATGTCGGGAACCTTGCACACCACTCTTGCGGATTTTTCAGGATCCTGTTGGTGGCGGCAAAAGACATAGAGAGCAAGACGTTGTTGCGTCTCACTCAACTCTATGAACCCAGACACCATGTCGTGGCCGATCTTCGTTGCACGCATCAGCCCAACGCCATCTCCCTTTGACCGTCGTCCCATGGTTCACCCCGCGATTGTTCCAAAATGTCTGTCAATTCCTGAGAAATTGTTGTATATATACACAAAAACATCAATCATGTCAAGGTTTCACATGCAAAAATGTTCATCTGCATCAAATTAGGTCGTTATTTTTAGTGTAAAGGATATTTTTTTACAAATATTATCCGGAACAACAGACTTTTTGGTGCAATTCATGTGCGCTTGCGGATATTTCGCCGCCCCGAGGGCATTATTTTCGATGCTCATCACAGACATTCCGGTGCAATTCTACAGACTTTTTGGTGCAATTTTACAGACTTTTTGGTGCAATTTTACAGACTTTTTGGTGCAATTCGTGCTTATAAGTCCTTGCATGATAATTACTTATGCTTTCCTAAATATATAAAGAATAAAAGGCATCTAAAGATGGGTTCGCTTCGCTCACGTCGCGCATGCGCGCGAGGCTGGCAGGCCATGGGAAATACGGGGGAGGGGAGAAATTCCCGGAGGCAGCCTTCGACCGGACCGGGATTGGCTGGCTGGAAGGGGAGGGCATCGCCCTTTGTCCTGGACCCCTTCCCAGATGGCCGGAAACGCACCGTCCAGGGCCATTTGCGGGGAAATCCGCCCAGGAGGCCGGACAAGGGGGGCAGATGCGGCGGAGCGTGGCGCATGGGGCATGGTTCTCCGTGACGAAAATATTTATACCACTTGACACAACAATAAGCAAGACGATATTTACGCAACTCAAAACGGAGGAGGCGAGCGATGGATCATGTCCTTGAGGCATGGGGCCCGTATGGCTGCTTCACCCGGCCCGACTTCGGGACGGAGCGGGTCAGCTACCCGGTGATCACCCCCTCGGCGGCCCGGGCGCTCTTCGAGGCGGTGTACTGGAAGCCGCAGATGGCCTGGCAGGTGACGCGGATCGAGGTCCTGCGGATGGGGCGAACGATGCCCCTGCGCACGAACGAGGTGAAGGCTCGGGCCGGCGCCAACCCGATCTTCGTGTCGGAGCACCGGATCCAGCGGCACAGCCTGATCCTGGCGGACATCGCCTACCGGCTGCATGCGGAGATCGTGTTCCTGGGCGGCGAGGCCCCCGGGCCGAAGCACACGGAGATGTTCCGCCGGCGCCTGGAGCGGGGCCAGGTCCACCACCGGCCCTATTTCGGGTGCCGCGAGTTCGCCTGCGAAGTGGGCCCGCCAACGGACAGGGAGCCGGAGCGAATCAGCCTTGACCTCGGCACGATGCTCCTCGACCGCGACTGGGAAGGGCTGGGCGACCCGCCCCGGTTCTTCCATGCCAGGATCGCGGACGGGACCATCATGGTTCCGGCGCGGCCGCTGCGCCAGGCAGGTGCCGCATGATCGCCGCGCTGGCCAGGCTGCAGGAACGGCTGGTGGACGGGGGAGAGGCCCTGCCCGCCGGGTGGGAGAGGAGGAAGCTCACGGCCCTGGTGTGCGTGAACGAGGCCGGGCTTGGCATCGGCCTGCGCTTCCGCGAGGAGGATTTTCCCGTCCCCGTCCGTCCCCAGCGGGCGAACTCCATCGCTCCCGGGCTGGCCTGGGACACTCCGGAGTACGCCCTGGGCATCCCCCGGAAGTCGAGCCCGGAACGCACCGCCGAGATGCACCGGCTCTTCCGGCTGCGCCTCGACGCGCTGGACTGCGACGACCCCGGCCTGGAGGCCGTGCGCCGATTCCTCGCCAGGGAAGGGGACCGGCTGCTGTCCGGCATCGACCAGGTGGCCGCCCAGCCGGGCGCGACCCTCGGGTTCATCCTGCTCGACGACGAGGAGCCGGTCCACCTGCGGCCGGCCGTGCGGGCGGCGATCCAGGACGAACTGGACAGGGCGGCCGATCCCGGCGAGGACGCCGAGGAGGGGCAATGCTCCATAACGGGGCGCGACGGGGCCATCGCCCGGCTCCACCCGAAGATCCGCTTCCCCGGCGGGCGGGCCAGCGGCACCAGCCTCGTCAGCTTCAACGCCCCCTCCCTTGAGCACTTCGGCAGGGAGCAGGGAGGAAACGCGGCCGTCGGGGAGGGCACGGCGGCCGATGCCGCCGCCGCGCTCAATGCCCTGCTGGCGCCGGACTCCCTGCGGAGGCTCATGGTCGAGGGACTGGCCGTCCTGGCCTGGACCGAGGGGCCGTCGCCGGCCGAGGGGCGCGTCATCCCGATGCTGGAGGGATCCGGCGACATCGCGGAGGAGGACCTGGAATCTTCGGATGCCGTCCACCTGGCGGTGCTGGCGCCTCGTGACGGGCGCCTCTCGGTCCAGCTCTGGGAGACCCTCCCCATGGGGACGCTGGCCGCCAGGATCGCCGAATGGCGGCGGCGGACGCGGCTGCCGGCCGACGCCGAGCCCCCGCCCCATTGGGCCGTGCTCCGTTCAATCCAGCGGGGAGGGGGCCAGGTGCCCCACGGGATCGCCACCGCGTACCTTCGGGCCATGGTCCTCGGGCTGCCGCTGCCGCCGTCCCTGGTGCGCCCGGCGCAGGAGGCCGTGCTCGCCGCGCTCGCGGCGCGGCGCCCCGTGCCGCCGGCCATCGCCATCGTCAACCATTCGGCCATGGAGGGCCGCGAACCCATGAACGAGGACATCCTCCTGCCGGCCGGGCAACAGTCGGAGGCCTACCGCCTCGGCCGGTTCTTCGCCGTCGTCTCCTGCGCCTGCCGCAAGGCCGGGCTCGACCGGAACGCCCCCCAGGCCGCCATGCGCCCCAGGGCCATGGCGGAAAGGGCCATGGCCAAGTACAACGGCTACAGCATGGGCAAGGGGCTCCGCGTGCATTACGACAAGATCATCGACGACATCCTCGCGGGCGTCTCCGATCCGGTCCCGGAAACCCTCGGCCCCGTCCAGCGGGGAGAGTTCATCCTCGGATTCCACCACCAACGCAAGGCCATCTTCACCAAGGGAAAGGGCAACTGACATGCAGCAGCAGGAAACCATCGGCCGGCACGACCTCGTGCTCCTCTTCGACGTCAGGAACGGCAACCCCAACGGCGACCCGGACGCGGGCGGCATCCCGCGAGTGAACCCGCTCAACGGGCACGGCATCGTCACCGACGTGTGCATCAAGCGCAAGATCCGCAACTTCGTCCAGCTCGACAAGGGGTTCGAGCCGCCGTACGACATCTACGTCCGGGAGAAGAGCGTCCTCGGCGCCGCCCACTTCAAGATCTGCGAGGAGCTGGGGATCGACGCCGGCGCGTCGGCGGTCCGCGAGATCGCCCCGGAGATCGCCGAGGCCATCGGCATGACCGAGTTGCCCGAGGGCGTCGAGGTCATTGAGGACGGCGACGCGCGGCGGCTGGTCGTGGCGTCCACCGCCGACGTGGCCGCCGTGAAGCGGTACGTCAAGGAATCCGGGCTCGACAAGGCGGCCGCCAGGGCCGTGGCAGACACCCTCAAGGAGGCGCGGCCCCGCAAGCTCTCACGCGACGAGTCCGAGCGCGGATGCGAGGCCATGTGCCGGCGCTACTTCGACATCCGCGCCTTCGGCGCCGTCCTCTCCCTCAAGTCCGCCCCCAACTACGGGCAGGTGCGCGGCCCCGTCCAGGTCACCTTCGCCGAGAGCCTGGACCCCATCACCCCCGTCGAGACGACCGTCACGCGCTGCGCCGTGACCACCGAGGCCGAGTCCGCCGACCAGGGAGGGGAGAACCGCACCATGGGCCGGCGCACCATCGTCCCCTACGCCCTCTACCGTGCCCATGTCTTCGTCTCCGGCCCGTTCGCCGCGCGTACCGGGTTCGGCCAGGCGGACCTCGACCTGGTGCTCCGGGCCCTCGCCGGCATGTTCGAGCACGACCATGCCGCCGCACGCGGCGAGATGAACGTACGGGCCCTGTGCGGCTTCCGGCACGCCTCCCCCATGGGCAACGCCCCGTCGGGCACGCTCCTGGAGCGAATCAAGGCCACCAGGGCGCAGGACCGCCCCTGCCCCGCGTCGTTTGCCGACTACCGGATCGAGACGGACACCGGCAACCTCCCCGAGGGCGTCGAGTTCATCCGCGTCGTCTAGCCGCGCGAACCCCAAGCTGACACCACGCCACGCACAACGGTTCGCGGAACCCGCAACCCGCTCCACCATCAACACATGCAGCTTCCCGGGGCGACCCGGGAGCCATGCCGGCGGGGCGGCCGGGGCGGGTTCGCGCGAACGGTTCCTTGACAACTTGGCGCACAATGACTTGCGCATTGACCCCTTCGCCTCGCACGCGAGGCGCGGATTGAAACAACACATAAGCGGCGGTGATGGCGTCCTCGAAACCTTCGCCTCGCACGCGAGGCGCGGATTGAAACGGCCTGGACAAAAAAATCCTCATCGGGCATCTCCTTCGCCTCGCACGCGAGGCGCGGATTGAAACCGTTGCGGCGGACGCGGGGGACGCGCTGCGAGCCTTCGCCTCGCACGCGAGGCGCGGATTGAAACGCGGATTACGCGGCGTGTATATTTGGGCGAAAGGCCTTCGCCTCGCACGCGAGGCGCGGATTGAAACCGGGTGATCTCGGTGCGGCCAATGGGAAACAGACCTTCGCCTCGCACGCGAGGCGCGGATTGAAACCTCGTGCCTTGACCCGAGGCTTGTATCAATTGAGTCCTTCGCCTCGCACGCGAGGCGCGGATTGAAACGAGTCGGGCACGTCCTCGAGGTAGCCGTTCACCGCCTTCGCCTCGCACGCGAGGCGCGGATTGAAACCGGGCGGTTGATATCCATACTGCGAACTACGCCACCTTCGCCTCGCACGCGAGGCGCGGATTGAAACCGGCTCCGCATGATCAGGGCATACAGCCCGCTCCCTTCGCCTCGCACGCGAGGCGCGGATTGAAACCTGCCGTTGCTGGCGATCCTCGACGGGCATTCCTTCGCCTCGCACGCGAGGCGCGGATTGAAACCCGTCCAGCCCGTGGCGGACGACGTGGCCGAACTCCTTCGCCTCGCACGCGAGGCGCGGATTGAAACATGAGGGTCTTAGAGCTGATGCTGCTGGGGTACCCTTCGCCTCGCACGCGAGGCGCGGATTGAAACTTGCGCGCGCGCGGCCTCAAAAACGAGCAACGACCTTCGCCTCGCACGCGAGGCGCGGATTGAAACTCGGCGAGGCCGAGGATCGCCCCCTGGGCGGCGCCTTCGCCTCGCACGCGAGGCGCGGATTGAAACCCCGGCATGCCAGGCAGCTCCGGCTGGTCGAGCCTTCGCCTCGCACGCGAGGCGCGGATTGAAACCATGTCCTACGGACATAGCGTGGCAGGGGCGAGCCTTCGCCTCGCACGCGAGGCGCGGATTGAAACTGTGTGCACGGGAAATGTATGCAGCAACGCTTCCCTTCGCCTCGCACGCGAGGCGCGGATTGAAACACCGTCGGGCAGATGGCGGACTACCTGGGGATCGCCTTCGCCTCGCACGCGAGGCGCGGATTGAAACTCTCAATCACCATCGCCTGGGGGGGAGGACATTCCTTCGCCTCGCACGCGAGGCGCGGATTGAAACCCAGCAGGGGTACCTGCCGAGACATGCCGGGCACCTTCGCCTCGCACGCGGGGCGCGGATTGAAACAATTTTTCCGTGGATGACGCCCAGGCGAAAGCCCCTTCGCCTCGCACGCGAGGCGCGGATTGAAACCCTAATTGTCTGCCAGCTCCCAGTCGAGGATCCTTCGCCTCGTACGCGAGGCGCGGATTGAAACGACGATTGACCGTGGATTCCTGTGGATGGCTTCTTCGCCGCATAATGAGGCGTGGATTGAAATCATTGCCAAGCTGAGTGATATGTTCATATTCGCCCGATACCCGGGCGCGGATTGAAACATTGTAGCGTCCAATGGCAGGAAAAATCCCAATCCCCGCCCTGGCGGGGAGGGGAACCATTTCTGGCTGGAAGGGGAAATATCGGGAATCCTGTCCCCGGGTGGCCGGGGACGCGCTTTCCGGGCCCCCGGCAGGGGAATCCGGCCCAGAGGAAGGGGCGACATCGCCGCGAAGGTGCGTCAAAATGGCCCACGACTGCCTTGGCGTGGCAGTTAAAAATTCCACCTGGCAATCTCCGGGCTGATTCAACCCCAGCAGGAAGCTGGACGGCCGTCCATGGCACCGCCGCAGGCGGCTAGAATGGACTGGCCGGATTGTCCCGTTTGTTCCATGTGTCCGCGTGTTCCTGGTTCGCTCCCCGTTCCAGGGCCGGGCACAGGGCGCCGGCCTCCGCATGTTCCAGGTGTGCCGCCCCCCGTTCCATGGTTCCCTGGTTCCTCCCCTGGTTCCCTAGTTCGCCACGCAACCCAACCCTGGCCGGTGTCCCGGCGTCCGGGGTGATGTTCCCTTGTCGTTCCCGGGGTGACCGATGGGCGTTCCCGTTCCTTGGTTCAGTCCCCTGTTCCCCGGTTCCCTGAACTCGGGCGCGTTGCGGCCGGGGTGGCCGGCGCAGCCGGGCAATGTTCCCTGGTTCCCCCCGGTTCCCTGTTGTTCCTGCCGGTTCCCCGGCTCTGCCCGGGCCGCCGGCGCGGGATGGCGCCTGGCCCTGGGGGGGGCGCCCCACGGCCTAAATGACACAAGATCCAACCATGTTCCGGGTGTGGATGTTCCCGGGTTGCCCGCCGGCGGAGGCCTTGCGGGGGGGCTTTTTAGCCGACATGGCAATGGGGCTAAAATGTTAGATAATCCTATAAAAACTTGACAACGAGATTCAGGCGGCCGATGGTATGGGCGAACCAAGGCACCCAGCACCGGGAGGACCGCGATGAAGGCGCTGCTGATCGACGCGACGGGACGGCGGATCCGGGAGGTGCAGACGGACGGCACCCTGCAGGACTGGTATGCGAAGCTGGACTGCCGGACGGTGGAGATGCGCGACCTGGACGAGGCGGGTCGCAACGTCCTGGTCTTCGACGAGGAGGGGCTCTTCACGAAGCGCGACGGGTTCACGGTGCGGGGGCAGTTCTTCGCCGGCAGCGGCCTGGTGATCGGCTACGACCGGCGGCGGGACCGGGCGGCCGACCCGACCGCAGCGCCGGAGGAGCTGGGGATCCTCTTTGGCGACCTGAGCGACAGCCAGGCCGAGACGATCCTGGAGGAGGGCATCAAGGTCTTCGCCTGGGACGACCAGGGCGGAGTGGCAATGTAGGTCCATGAACGGAAGGAGCGGAGCCATGGGCAAGTACTGGGTCACGAACGTCCTCGAGGAGGGGAGCGCCGGCCAGGCGGGGCAATGCAAGATCCAACTGCACCGCCGGGAAATGAGGAACGGAGAGGCGTTCTCGGTCCTGGCCGGGCGCGGCACCGGGATGGTGGTCGCCGAATGCCGCGAAGGGGGGCGCCGCATGGTCAGCCTGGACGGCATCACCTATGCCAGCAAGCGGGAGATGGAGCTGTTCCGGGCGCACGCCCAGGAGCAGGGGGCGGGAGCGTTCGGGCTCCTGTGCCACATGGTCCAGGAGGCGCCGTGCCCGGAGCTGCCCATAGGCGTCGGGCAGTACAGGGAGGGGGCAGGGAAGGTGCGCTGTTCCGTGACCGACGCGCTCCAGCATGCCTGTTCCAGCGATCCCCGGCGGGAGCTGCCCATGGTCCATGTGGGCGAGAACCAGGAAGACCAGGGCGGAGTGACGATGTAGGGGGACGTATGACGCTGCACGAGCGCAAGGAAAGGTGGGAACAAGAACTGGCCCGGATGTCCTTTGCCGGCCATCGCTGGGGCGAGTCACGGCGTTTTGCCGGACGAAGCGCGGGGATCAGGATCGAGCGCCGCGCCTGGCTCATATCGCACATAGCCGATGCCGAGATGAAGTTGAAGGCGAACAATGAGGTCACGGGCACGGTTGACCAGGAAGACCAGAACCAGGGGATTTCCCCGTAGGCAGGAGGACGGCAAATGACTTCGGCCGAATACGAGCGGGCCATGGCGGAGGCGCAGGGCGACGCGGACACGATGCTCGGCGCGGCGTCCATGCGGATCCGGTCCCTGGAGCGGGAGCTTGCCGCAGGCCGGCCCCTGACGGAGGACCTGCGCGGGAAGTTCCGCCACCTGGCCATTGCGATGTCCCCGGAGAACCTCTCGCGGGACGGCGAGCTGTCCCCGGCGAGGGCCCGGGCGGCGCATGCCAGGCTGTCGCGCGAGTGGGGGGAGCTGGAGGCCCTGGCGGGCCGCAAGGTGACCCAGGACGAGATACTGGACGATTCGCCCATCGCCGAATGGGCCGGGCCGGTGGCCGCCCGGATCGCGGACTTCGCCGCCGACCTGGACCACGAGGACCGGGACATGCTGCGGCGGGCCCTTGTCCGGGCGTTCCGCAGCGACCCGGAGGCATTGCGCCCCCTGATCGGCACAGGCGTCATTGAGGAGTCGTACTTCGATGGCCCGAAGGAAGGCGTGATCCGGCGCCAGGCGCAGGCGTGCGCAGGGGAGGGGATCTCCCCCGAGGCCGCGCCAGGACATACCCCCGCCCCCTGGTTCATCCAGGTGACGCGGGCCGGCGAGGACACGTTCCACCACCACGTCATGGCCCATGCGGCCGACGACGGCCGGCACGTCGAGGTCTGCCGCGTGTTCCCCATCAGCGACGATGGCCAGCCGGGGGCGGAGTCCGCCCGCAACGCAACCCTGATCGCATGTGCCCCGGGACTCCTGGAGGCGTTGCGGAAGGCGGTCTCGGCAGAGGTGGTTAGGCTGGAAGGCGCCAACCTGAGCACGGAGCGCAGCCCCTGGGTGCGAATCGCCCGCAGCGCCATTGCCGAGGCCAGCGGGGAATCGGGGCCCTGGCGGCAGCCGCGGATCGCCAGGGACGACGAGCCCGAGGCGACGATGAGGCCGTAGCGCCGGAGCGGAGACCAGGCCATGCGCTACCGATTGAACGACGGAAGAATCGTGCCGGCGGCCAAGGATTGCGACTGCTGCACGCACGCCGGCCCGCATTGGATCCACATGGACGATGCCTGGCGGGCACGGAACCGGCAACTCCTCCAATCCGGCACCAGCCTCGGAATCATGGGGCACGCCCAGGAAGAGCAGGCCCGCCTTCGGGCCAAGCTGTACGAGATGACGAGCCGGGGGATTGCCGAGATCATCCGCGACGAGCCTCGGCAGGAGCGGCAGGTGGTGGGGGAAGAGGAATCCGACGAAGGCATGAAGGTGTAGATTACCGGACGCGAAAGGATGGTCCCATTCCCGCCTCCGAGGAGCCGTCCATCACCCCCTGAATCCTCCCGCAACCAACCGGAGCCCGCCCATGAGCAGCAACAAGCCCCTTCCCCACACCCCTGGCCCGTGGGTCGCCCCCAGTGCCGGCATCTGGACCAAGGACGGCGAGTGCATGATTGCCGCCATGGGGGGCCGCGATTGCGTGGCCAGCCGACGCAGGTACGCCCGGGAGCACATGGGCGACACCGAGGAGCGCAATGCCGCCGAGATGGCCCTCTGCCGGGGCGATGCCCAGCTCATCGCCGCAGCTCCGGACATGCTGCAGTCCCTGACGAAGATCGTGGAGCAGGCGCAGAAGGCCATCGAGCGCAACCAGGGGCGCACAGCCGATGGCAACCTGGACGCGCTGGGTTCCCTGGCCGCCGTCAAGGGCCTTGCCCTGGATGCCATCCAGAAAGCCTCCGGGGGGATGGTCGGCCAGGGCCTGGCGAACGACCACGGGCATTGCGAGGACGAGCCATCCATCGCTCCGTGAGGCACCTCCGGCTACCCCCCGCAGATTCCGCAGGCACGGCCCTCGTCCGGGCCGCAGCGGCGCCCCGACTGCCCCTTGCCGAAGTGGCGGCAGCCTGAGTTGTGACGGATGCCCGAGGAGGTGTTCAGCCAATGCGTACCCGTTCCCACGCCGGCGCTCCCGGAGTCCTTGCCGGGAGGATCCGCCCCCCGGGATCCAGCCCCCCGGCGGTATTCCCATGGCGGGATACGGTCGGGACGCGACCAGAGCCCCAGGCCGGCGGCACGGGCCTCCGCCTCCGCCCCCGCCAACGCCTCGTCGTCGGAGTAGGCCAGGTAGTGCCAGGCCAGCCCGGCCTTGACCAGGGAAAGGTTCAGGTTCTCCCCGTCCGGGCAGAGCACCGTGGCCACCGTGCGGCCGTACCGGTCCACCGCCTCCGGATGCACCGCCACCACCTTCCCGAAGACCCGGGCCGAGGCATGCTCCTTGGCCACCTGGCCGAAGTCCTGTCCCTTCTCCGGGCAGTCGATCCCCGCCAGGCGGATGCGCACCTGCACCCCCCCGTCGCGCAGCACCGTCAGGGTGTCCCCGTCGCTCACCCCCACGACCTTCCCGGCGAAGGGCTCCATGGCGCGGAGCGCCGGCGCGGCAAGGGCCAGGAGCAGCAACGGCATGGCAAGGACAATGCCCTGCTGGAGGAAGAATTGGAGGCATCGGCCTGGGGGCTTCAGGCGGGTTCCCTTCAGGGCCTTCAGCCCACCCTCCGGCGGCCTGCCGTGATGCCTGTCCAGATGCCCCATGTCAACCTCCTCCTCCATGCGATGAACCTCCCCGTCCTGCATCATGCCTCGATGACCGCGTATGCCGTGGATGACCCCCCGATGCTCCCCGGGTTGACGCACCGGCAGCCCTCCACCGTCGCCCCCGCATGCCGCAGGTGCGTGTGCCCATGCACCGCCCAGTCGAAGCGGGCCTCCGAGAGCAGTCCGGCGCATCCAGAGAAGGCGCTGAACGGGCCCGGCGGAAGCCGGTTCAGGTCCCGGTGCGGCAGCGTGTGCGTCAGCAGGATCGTGGCCCGCATCCCCGGCCGCAGATGCTCATGGATCGCGTCCACGCAACGGGCATGCTCCACCGCCGGGTCGAACCCCCGGATCGCATGGTCCGGCCAGCTCCCGCCGGCGAAGTCCAGCAGCCGTTGCCCCGGCACCGCCGCCAGGCTCCCGTCGTACCAGAGCGCGTTGCCCACCAGCAGCAGCCCGGGAACCGGCTCATGGCTCCCTACCACGTCCAGGCAATGCACATCCCAGCGCCCCGGGTCGTACAGCCGCCGGTGCTCCGCCACCGTCTCCGCTACGCTCCGCCCGAAGCACTCGTGGTTGCCCAGGACGAAGACCACCGGAACCCCCGGGAACCACTCCGCGAGGATCTCGTGCGGGTTGCGCCACGGCAGGGGCTCGGCGTCGAGCAACGGGCTCTCGAAGATGTCACCGGCCAGCAGCACCAGGCCCACCCGTCCGGCCCGCCGGCGCACCCCCGCGAGACGGTGGGACAGGAGCCTAGGCTCCCCCGCCGGGTGGCTGTGCAGGTCGGCCAGGCAAAGGATGCGCACCGGGGCTCCCTCCCGTCACTTCTCCGGGTGCTCCTGGAGCCAGCGGCGCAGGCGCAGCGGATGGACATCCAGCCCCGCCTTCTTCAGCCCTTTCAGGACGTACTGCTCGCCGCTTTCCGCAAGCGCCTTGCGGATCCATTCCGCGCCCTCGTTCAGGCACCGCTCCGTCCGTGCCTCCAGGGTATCCGGATCGCTCGTCGGCAGGGCCCCCAACCGGGCACCGAAACGCTTCGGGTTCGGGAGCTTCACCGCCTTCTTCCGCTTCGTCATCGCCGGGCCTCCTTCGGATAACCATGGCGGCCGCGCCGCGACCCTCGCAGCGCCCCTGAGCCGTCCATGGACGGCAGGAAGATACCGTCCCGTGGTCGGCGTGTCAAGAGGACCCCACATCTACATGGATGTTGACCCCGGGTTTGGCATACCATGGCTACATCGGGCCTCCAACCACACGCAGACTTGCATACAACTCTACCAATCGTATATCTAACAGGATTATGATCTGTAGGCACGGGAAATGTATGCAGCAACGCTTGACATACACGATTCATATGCCATATTTGTAGCAAAGTACACAACAGCAGCAGGAGAATGACCATGGCAGGCAAGCCCGAGGCATCGGTATCCGTCCGTGTTGACGCGATCGTGTACGCTGAAATGAGGGGAATCGCCGCAGAGGAAGGAATCTCAATCACGGATCTGGTTTCCGCGTGCTTCAAGGCATATGTTCGGGAACGCATGGCCGCAAATGCCGGCGTTGTCCGGATCGAAGAACGCCTGGTCGCCATCGAGCAAAAGCTCAACCTCTTCCTTGAGGTCGAATGATGCCGAACGTGATCATCAAGATCACCAGCAGAATCCCCCCGCAGAAGATCGGGGAGGCGCTGGGCTACGCCGACGAGATGCACAAGGAGAAGATCCATGAGGAAGTCAAGGTTGGCCTGGGCGGATACCTGTCGCTCTGCTGCCATGGCTCGCCCTTGGCGACGCTGGTGAAGCGCTCGGCCGGAACCAAGAGCATCCGCATGGTCTTTTCGTTCTCGGAAGAGTATGTCAATCGACTTGAGGACAGGATGATGCATGTCAACCGTGTCCTGGAGCATGTCGTCCATGGCACAATGGCCGAGTTCAGCAAGCACCTCTTCGGAGCAACGCATGAGATCGGCTACGCCTTCGGGCGCCACGACGGCACGGACAACAAGCACTTCCACCTAGTCGTCTGCCCCAGGTCATGGTCGAACAGGTCGGTGTTCGTTGTGGGCGACATCAATATCCCAGGAGAGAAAGTACCTGCCAAGGGGATGACGCCACGGTGGAAGATTATGACTGGCGCCGCCAACCGCATCTCCGATGAGATCGTCTCGGCGGAGCCCGGGACCAAGGCCGGCTTCCTGTCGATGGAGATGCTGATCGAACGGCTCTTGCAGCTCGTCAACACCGGAGCCATTGAGCATGCAGAGGTTCAGGATCTGATCCATGCCCTGCAGCTTGAGATCAGGAATGAACGCCTCGGGATCAAGAGGCCGATCAAGGTGGTTCGGCTCCAGCGCAAGGTCGGGAAGTTCCTGGCGGAGCGGGGCCTCCTGGTCCGCAGCAAGCCTCGTCGGAAACCTGCGGTGAACTCATGGAGAGATGTCGGCAACCCCTTCTATATCGACGACGTCAACCCGATGGCGGCCGTATCCTCGGGAAACTCTGGAGGGGGTCAAGGCATTGCCTGGCCGGGACTGAAGCGGCCGGCGCAGGAGATCGGGCAACAGCAGGTCGCCAGGCCCGCCCCGGCGCAACGGGTCGAGCCGCCGGCGCGAACCATCGCCCCGCCGGCCATCGACCATGGACACCACGAGGACGGCGGCATGAGGCCGTAGGGAGGGACGGGGCATGGAGCATTGGGCACGATGCGACGGGATCGGGTATCTCTGGGGCAACCCAACCCGACGCTGGAACAGCGCGAACATCGCCATGGGGTTCGGGCATGACCTGCCCATCCGGGCGATCATCGGGCAATCGGCCGTCGTCGCCTACGGCAACATGCTCGTTCCCGGGTCATGCTGGCATGTCCAGGGCGACATCTACTTCAGGAAGGTTCCGGCATCCATCCGGGACCGCATATCCCTGAGCGCCGGGATACTGGTCTCCGGCATGAAGCGCGTCGAGTTTCCCCCGCCTGACCGGGACGATCCCATGCTGCGGCTCAACATCACGGCCCAGGGAGAGGCGAGGGAAGCCGATGGCGGGGAATTCATGCTGCTTGTCGCCAGCGTCGTCCTCAAGTTCCAGAACCGGTTCTTCCTGCGCGTGACGGCCGGCAACGATCCGGCTCTCCCGCCCGGAACACCGGCGATGGCATCGGGAAGGCTGGCCCTTCCCTTGATCAACGGCATTGTCCAGCCAACCGTCGAGAACGCATGGTGGGCTGTCCCGCAGATACGACAAACGGAAGGGCAAAACACAGAGGAGGACGGGCATGGATGCCAGGGCCCTGTTCAAGCAATGGCTTGACCGCAACCGTGAGAAGGCAACCGGAGCCATCAAGGTGTTCGGCGACGAAGGGGTTTTTCTCGATGTGATCCACCAGCGGTTGACCGGCACGATGCCCGGGAACGTGGCGCTGCAAATCCTGGAGCAGCCACCCAGCGCCGACAACGACAAGAGGATACTGGACTACATCAACCACGCCATCCAGACGGAGAAGTCCCGGCGGCCGGTGCCGCCGGCGGAAGCCGAGGACTATGAAGACGACGGGGCGGTTCCCCTCCCTGGCGAGGTCAGGGAAAGGACGCCGCACTATGTCGACCCCAGGGTCCTCTCCCGCCGCCCGGCCGGCGAGCCCCCTCCCGAAGAGGAGGAGGAGATGGTGAACGAATGGGCCGGCGGCGGCGAGCTGCCGCTTGACGATGGCCCGGGGCACCGGCTCACGCGCGGCGCACGGGCGCCGGAGACGAGCGTCAGCGCCTTCCTGGATGAACTTTACAAGGCGGATGACCGTCCCTTGACCAGCCAGGGAGGCCTATTCCTGCCCATCGCCAGCCAGCCGATCATGGTCCACACCAATGGCGGACGCAACCGGTTCGTGTTCCGACGCAAGGACATCGTTGCCGCGTTTTGCGTGACCAAGCAACCAGGGGAAAAGCCCCCGACCGACGAGGTGGAAGGGTCTGGCATGGTGCTGACTGGCGGTGTGCGATTGGTGTCGCCCGGCCCCGAACTGTTCGACTTCGTGGCCGAGGCGCTGGAGGCGCGTAAGGTTCTTTGGCCAATCGTCGACGACGACGAGGAGGAGGGGGAGGGAACCAAGAAATGAACAAGGTCATCGAATGCCTCTACGGCATGAGCAATGGCAATGCCGACAGGATGCGCATCCTCCAGGACGCCTGGGCCAGGCTTGAGCCGTTCGCCGACCCCGCCCGCCTGCGGGACATCCTGCGCCAGTTCGGAGGCGGCGCCGTGGACGAGGCCGGATGCCGCGAGGCCGAGGCCGCCCTGGCCAGGCCGACGGCGGTTGCGCATCAGGCCATGGTCCTGTGCGCCTGCCTTGCGCTGGCGCACATGCACCGGAACTCGCAGGCCGGACTGTCGGCTGCCGACGCCGTGCTGGTCGCCTCGGATCCGGGGCCGACATTCTCGCGCATCCCGACCGGGCGCCTGGGCGAGGCCGTCAACTACCTGGCGCTGGTCGGCGGACAGGAGCCCGAGGAGGAGGACGAGGGCGACTGGAAGAGCGACCTGCTCCTGAAGATCAGCAGCATGACCGCCATCGTGCAGCGCATTCCCGGCACCCTGGAACGGCTCCAGGCGGGGATCCGCGAGGCGCTGGGCATGCCGACCGAGGACGGGAAGGGGCAGGAAGGCGTCCTGCCGGCCAAGGGCCCCGCCGCCGAGGACATTGCCCGGGAGGTCGCCAAGGAGGTCGCCAAGGCCGTCGCCCCGCTGGGCAAGCCCGACCTGGAGCCCGTCATGGAGTCCCTTGCCGGCCTCAAGGATTCGGTGGAGCGCCTGGCCAACCAAGCGGCGAAGCCCTGCTACCTACCCATGACCGCCACCGACACGGCGATGCTGGCGACGGCCATGGTCGCGGCCGCCGCCCTCGCCTGCGGGGCCACCGGCGGGAACTTCTACGGACTCGCCGTACCGCTGATCCCGCTGGCCCTCCTGGGCTACCTTTGGGCGGCAAAGCGGTGGCGACGGTAGACGGAGACGCCCATGACCCCGTTCTTCGCGCTCAACGACATCCTGGCCATCGCCGCCGCCATGGCGCTGGTCCTTGGCCTGTCGGGGCCGCCGTCGCTCGGCTGGATCGGCGTGCTCGCCCCGGGCCTGCTCCTGCCCATCCTGCGCGAGCGCGGGGTCAAGGTGCCGCCGGCGGGATTCGTGGCCACGGCCGCGGTCGCGGCGCTCGGATGCCTCGGCTTCCTGGCGCCGGACATTCCCTGGCTGCCGCATCCCGCCGCCGCCGTCGCCTCGCCGGCGTTCATCCTCTGGTGCCTGGCCATGGCCGCCGCCCTGGCCGGGAGCCAATGGCCCGTGGAGTGCCGGAAGACCATCCTCTGCGAGTATGCCGGCGTGGCGCTGCTGACCTGGGCCTACCGGACGAACGGGGCCTTCCTCCCGCGCGACGGCGAGCAGCTCCTCAGCGGCGCCTATGCGTTCCCCGTGGGGGGCGGACTGGCCCTGATCGTCCTGGCCCAGCTCTTCCATGAGCCCGACACAGGCAAGGGCAAGGGGACCCTGCGCGGCAAGGCCGGCGACCATAAGCCGGTGGTGTCCCTTGGCGGCATCGACTGGGGCATCCGCGACTTCGTGCGCGGCTGGCTCATCACCGGCGTGACCGGCTCCGGCAAGACCGTGGCCGCCATCAAGACCATGATGATCCAGATCTTCCGCAACCGGCCCGACTGGGGCGGCTGCGTGGTCGACGAGAAGGGATCGTTCCACGAGATCGTCCGCGAGATCGCCGTGGGCCAGGGCAAGGCCGACAAGATCGTGGTCCTGCAGGTGCGCCCCGAAGGCGCCCCCGCCCAATGGCGGCCAAAGAACCGGTACAACATCCTCTCCTACCCGGGGCTTCCCGCCCCCACCTACGCCAAGCTCATCGCGGACACCGCCGCCGCCGTCACCGGCAAGGGGGAGGAGAAGGCGTTCTTCAAGACCCAGGCGCTCGCCCAGATGTCGGCCGGCATCGCCCTCCTGGAGCTTGTCGCGAAGATGGAGAACGTCCCCCGCGAGTCCTGCGTCCGGCTCGACCGCCTCTACGAGACCATCTCGTCCCCCGTCGAGGCCCGGCGGGCCGTCGAGCGCGTCTCCCACGCCATCCATGCCCGCTACGGCGACCAGGTGGAGCGCCTGTTCAACTACCTCCCGGCCCCCGTCCGGGCGACGGTCTCCCAGCAGGTCGACGCCGCCTACACGAACATCCAGGAGGCGAACGAGAAGCGAGGCCGGCAGATGGCCGTCTTCGACCCCAACGTCCGGGCCGGCTCCCGGACCAGCGGGCAGCCCCTCTTCCACCCCCTCCTGGTCGAGGCCGTGGTCAACGAGTCCAACCAGCCCACCGCCCCGCCGTTCATGCGCCGCATGCTGCCCCTGTCCGACCTTGAGCTGCTCACCCAGTACCACAAGGTGGCCAGCCACTTCAACGACAAGTTCCTCTCGCAGCCGCCCGACCAGCTCGGCGGCGTGACATCCACCATCGACAACTACCTGCGGTTCTTCCAGGCCCCCGCCATCGCCGAGACGTTCTGCACCGACCGCAACACCGTCGACTTCTGCGACATCGACAAGGGCACGATCTTCGTCATCTCCATGCCCCAGACCTACGCCGTCGAGCGGCAGTACCTGAACACGATCTTCAAGCTGCTCTTCTACACCCACGCCCTGCGCCGGTTCGACCAGCCGCCGGACGTCCGCGCCGGTAACAACCTGCTCATCTTCTGGGCCGACGAGGCCCAGGGCGTCGTCACCGCCTCCGACGGCGGCATGGAGGACTACTCCGTGGTCGACAAGACCCGGGAGGCCATGGCCACCGTCGTCTTCGCCACCCAGTCCAGCACCTCGTTCCTCCCCAAGCTCAACGACAAGAAGACCGAGGTGCTCATGCTCAACCTGGCGAACCGCGTCTTCTTCGGCTGCGCCGACGAGCGCGGCGCCGAGCTTGCCGCCAAGACCATCGGCAAGACGCGGCAGAAGTACCAGGACGGGATTTCCCATGGCCGGGGCGGCAGCGCCGTCCAGTACAAGTTCCAGGACGAATACATCTTCAAGCCCCACGAACTGCGGGCGCTGAACAAGTTCGAGGCCATCGTCAACCATTGCGAGAAGGGCGCCATCCGCACCTACATCCCCCCCGTCGAGGCCGACGGTTCCACGTCCCCGTGGTTCCGCAAGGGGCGGACGTTGTGATTTTTATATGATTACTTGACAAATTACGCACAACCGATATATTGGACTTGGAGGCATCGGAGGACAGCATCATGGCGCTCATCGAATACCGCATCGGCGAGGTCGCCGAACGCCTCGGGCTCTCGATCCCGACCGTGCGCAACTACTGCCTTGAGGGGAAGCTCAAGTTCACCATGACCCCGGGCGGGCACATGCGCATCTCCCAGGAGGCCCTGGCCGACTTCCTCAAGGGGGACATCAACCGGCAAGGCCCCCTCGACAACCGCACGGTCCGGGGGCTCTCCGGGCCCGCCCGCCGCCAGGCGATCACCCCGCGCGTCCTGCCCCTGGCCGCCGCCGCCACCTACATCGGCGTGCATCCGAACACCCTCCGCGCCATCTGCCACGACGGGAAGATCCCCTGCTTCATCACCCCGGGCGGCCACTACCGGATCACCATCAAGGCCCTCGACGAGTACATCGAGCAGCGGCGCATGGCGGCCAAGGCCTACATCCAGGACCATGCCCAGGCCGCCGAGGAGCGGGGAGGGCACTCCCGGGTCGCCGAGGACACCGCCGGCTACGGCGGCGAGGGCGAGGGCATGAAGCCCTGATCCCCGGGCGACACCGCTTGACAACGTGATGTCAAGCGGTATATTGACCCAAAAGGAGGGATGCCCGGGCCATGCGCATCATCGCCGTGATCCAGGAGAAGGGCGGCGTCGCCAAGACGACCAGCGCGTTCAACCTCGGCGCCGAGTTCGCCCTGGCCGGCCGCCGCGTCCTCATGGCCGACTGCGACACGCAGGCGGGCCTGACCTCCATGTGCATCGACGAGAAGTCCCAGGCGGGGCCGTTCCTGGAGGAGGCGCTCATGCGCCCCGGACCGCCCCAGCCCATCGCCCCCGCCGCCATCCGCGACAGGCTCCACCTCCTGCCATGCACCCACGACGGCATGAAGCGGGCGGTGGACCACCTGCTGCTCGCCAAGGTGGGCCGCGAACTGCGCCTCCGGCAGCTCCTCCAGCACTACCGGCACGACTATGACCTCTGCCTGCTCGACTGCCCGTCAGGCCTCGACCTCATGCCCCTGAGCGCCCTCATCGCCGCCGACCAGGCCATCGTGCCCGTCGGCGTGGGCAAGGCCGAGATCCTCTGCGTCCGGACCCTCGCCGACGCCGTGCGGGAAGTGGACGCGGTGCGCGACGGCTACGGCCAGGGGCCGGTCGGGTTCGGTCCGCTCTTCCTGACCATGACCCGCCCCGGCACCGTCGTCGCCAGGACCACGCGGGCCTACGCCGAACGCCTGTTCCCGGGCCGCCTCCTGGCGACCGAGGTGCGCCACTACCTGGCGGTCAAGTCCGCCTCGGCCGCCTGCCGCACCATCGCCGAGCACAGCCCCGGATGCCCCGCCGCCGAGGACTACCGCATGATCGCAAGGGAGATCGGGAAATGGAAGGCAAAGCCGCTGTAGACGGGGGCGGGGGATGGACTTTCCCCCCATCGCGCCTGGCCATCCGCCTGGCGCTTGCACGGATACCCTGGAAAATCAGGAAGGAACGAAGCCATGGCAAGAAGGACCGAAGACTGGGGACTGCCGACGGCGGACGCAACCGCGGCAACGAGGGCACGCCCCAGGCGTAGGCTCATCGAGGGCGGAAGGATCACCACCAAGAACGTGGGGATCCACTTCCGCATCGACACCTATGCCGGCCTCAAGAAGTTCCTCTCCGAGGTCGGCGTCGCCCTGGAGGGCAAGGTCGACTCGCGCAGCATCCAGCCGGGGCCATTCCTCTCCGCCATCCTGGAGAAGGTCGTCCACGAGACCATCCCGGAGGCATCGGCCGGCGCCAGGGGCCAGGCCCGCAAGCGCATGGTGGACCTGTTCCTCGCCGTCAAGGAGGGACGGTTCCGCATCGACTGGGAGGACAGGGGATGATCACCGCCGCCGACCAATGGATCAAGCTGACCGGCATTGGCTTGCTGGCCGACGAACCCCAGTTCAACCAGGACCTCGGAGCCCGGGTTCAGGTCGACTTCGGCCTGGGCGTGCTCTTTGCCGCCTGCATCAAGAACCAGGACCTGCCGAACATCAAGAGCCGACTGCATGCGGGAAGCGCCTGGCACCTCCAGGGAGAATGCTACCTCAACAGCGTCCGCGCCGGCCACAACAGGACCGTTGTCCATCCCATCATCTGGACCGATTCGTTCGCTGCGTACCGGTCAGACGGGAAAACGCCCTTCCGGCACGCCGAACTGAACCTCTTCGGCGTCGTCGAGGAACGGATCAACGCAATCGGGGGCACGACCGTGCTCGCCGTGGTGGTGGAGAACCTGCGCAAGCAGGGCAACTACCACAACCGCTACGAAGTCGAGGTCCGCGTCCCGGAGGGCCTGCCGGTCCCCGAGACGGGCCACTCCATCCTGGCCTTCGGGCGGCTCGACTTCGTGGCCGTCGAGGGCGGCGGCGCAATCCCCGTGATCCATGCCCACATGGTCCATGACGCCGGGGTCGCCGTGCCACAGGAGGCGGCGTCCGCCGCCGCCCGGGCGCCTGAACCAGCCCCCCCAGCCCCGGCTGCGGCAGAGGCGCCACAGGCCCCCCCTGCCCAGGAGGAGCCTCCTCCCCCGGAGAAGCCGAAGCAGCGCATCAACCGCATCAGTCTCCTGATGAGGAATTGACCTAAACAACCAAGGGAAAGGGACACGACAATGGCAGCCCTGATGACCATCATCAACCAGATCCTCGGGATCATGATCATCTGCGCGATCCCCTGGTGCCTGATCACCGTCTGGTCCGGCGTCCGCCAGATCCGCGAGGGCAACGCCGACGGCTACAACTCCCTGAAGGGCGCCGCCTGGATCGCCATCGGGATCATCATCGTCGGGGCGCTCTACGGCATGATCAACGGGTTCCAGGGCAACATCGCACCGACCTTCCAGTAGGCGGCCGGATCAACTCACGGGAGGGGCGCATGGCCGACCTCATCCACATCACCGCCCCGACCGAGGGGGATAGGGACAAGGGACTGGCCTTCGGGCTCAAGGGGGACCAGTTCGTCATCCCGGTCATCGGGTTCACCTTCGGCCTGCTGCTCTTCGTCCTGACCATGGGGCGGATGCACCTGGCCGGGAGCCTGCTCATCGGCCTTGCCCCCCTCGCCGCCTCGGTCGCCTACGTCCTGGCGTTCCTGCACAACCGCCCGCCGCACTTCCAGGCCGACGCCTTCGACGCCCTCACCGAGGGCGTGGCCATGGAGATCTCCGGGTTCCAGCGGCCGCCCCCCGCCTACCGTCCCCCGATGGCGAAGACCAGCCGGTTCACCGACGCCTGGTTCACCGACCGGCTGATGATCTTCAACGAGCTGGACGGGCGCGGCTACGCCGCCAAGGGATTCCTGGTCATTCCCCCGGCCATCGGCTCGCTCTCCACCGACGCGCTCAACGACACCTACCAGCGCCTCTCCGGCTTCCTCGCCAACGTCAAGCCCCCGGTCCGCATCCAGTTCCAATGGGCCATCACCTCGGACTACGAGCGGGAGATCGCCGCCTACGAGGCCGAGACCGAACGCCTGGCCGACCGCAACGAATGGGCCACCCTGGCCCGCCGCCAGCGGGCCTCCCGGCTCCGCGCCTCGATGGCCGCCGGCGACCTTCGGCGCGAGATCCTGCGCCTCTACGTCTCGGTCCCCCTCACCAGCGAGGCCGAGTCCGCCCTCGACGACATCGACGCCTACCTGGCGGAGTACGGCCAGCTCCTTGCCGGGCTCTTCGCCGCCTACCAGTCCACCGTCCAGCCCATGACCGGCGAGGAGTGCTTCCGCCATTGCCTGGAGATCCTCAACCCCGGCATGTCCTCGGCCGCCCGCCAGGCCGCCGTGTTCCGTCCGGAGGATTCCCTCCTGGAGCAATGCCTGGCCGGCGACATCGCCATCCGCCCCGACCACTTTGTCTTCGGCGGCATGCACCATGCCTGCATCGCCCTGCGCAACGCCCCGCAAAGCCTCTACCCGGGCATGATCACCCGCATCCTCAACGCCAACGTCAGGGGCTTCTCCGTGGCGGTCAACATCCGCCCCCTCGACGCCCAGAAGGAGCGGGCCAAGGCCGAGGACCAGGTCCAGCGCCTCGAAGGCGACATGAACGCCAACCAGAAGGCGTTCCACTCCCTCAAGGTCTCCCGCGACCGCAAGATCGAGCGCATCGAGGCCCTCACCCGGGGGCAGATCAACCCCTTCGAGGTCGAGTACGTCTTCCGCGTCTGCGCCCCCACCGCCGGCGAGCTGGCCGCCAAGTGCCGGCAGATCCAGGACATCATCACCCTCACCAACGGCTCCGCCGCCTGGGTCTTCTCCGGCCGGTCCGGCCGCAACCTGCTCTTCCAGACCCTGCCCGGCTGGATGTTCGGCAAGTACGACCGCTACTTCTTCCCCTCCGACGACCGCACCATCGCCGCCTTCCTGCCCTTCTCCGCCACCTACACCGGCCTCCTCGACGGGGCCGAGGCCCTCTACGACGGCGGCAACGGCGCCGTGGTCGGCGTCCGCACCTTCGTCGGCGGCACCCCCCAGCACGCCGTCCTGCTCGGCACCACCGGCTGCGGCAAGTCCGCCCTCATGATCGACCTGCTCACCCAGACCGCACCCCTCTACGACTTCACCTGCATCCTGGAGGAGGGCCTCTCCTACGCCCTCTACAGCCTCACCCAGGACTCCCGCCCCCTGGTCATCCACCCGGACAGCAACATCACCATCAACTACCTGGACGTCTCCGGCCTGCCCCTCACCGCCAGCCACATCTCCTTCTGCTCCGCCCTGCTCATGCAGATGGTCGGGTTCTCCGGCGACCGCGACCGCGACCAGCTCCGCATGGCCATGCTCGCCCGCTACGTCCAGATGCTCTACGACGAGATCCAGCAGTCCTACGCCCGCATCCACCCCGAGGACATGGCCGAGGTCGCCCGCGAATGCGCCGCCACCGAGGCGATCATGACCCACCTCGACGAGTGGGCCGAAAGCTACCTCGACCTGCGCCGCGCCCTCGCCGAGGGTCGCGACCGCGAATGCTCCCTCGCCGCCGCCGTCACCGAGGAGCAGGTCTCCGACTGGCTCACCGACCCCGCCCGCCTCCAGCGCGTCCAGCAGGCCGTGTTCTGCCGCATGTCGCCCAGGGACATGAGCGACCATTCCAGCCTCATCGAGATGATCCGCGCCATGCGCCTGCCCGACCACTCCCGCGAGGACATCGCCCGCATCACCTCCGCCCTGGAGATCTGGTCGCGCACCGGCGCCTACGGCACCCTCTTCGACGGCGACTCCAACTTCTCCCTCCAGGGCCGGCATGTCCACATCGAACTCGGGGCCATTCCCGAATCCGCCGGCGCCCTCAAGCAGATCACCGGCTTCCTCGTCTCCGCCAAGGTCCGCGACCACATCCTCAAGATGCCCCGCGCCCTCCACAAGCGCTACGTCTTCGAGGAGGCCGCACGCCTCCTCGCCGTCGAGGGCGGCGAGAAGGTCATGGCCGAGTGCTACGCCCAGATGCGCAAGTTCAACACCTGGGTCTGCTCCATCAACCAGAACTTCGCCCTCTTCAAGGACTCCCCCATCCGCTCCGTCATCATGTCCAACTCCAAGCAGTACTTCCTCATGCGCCAGAACGACCGCGAGGACGTCAACAGCCTCGGCTCCGACATCGACCTGCCCGAGACCAGCAAGGGCGCCATCCTCACCTTCCCCATGCCCGAGACCCTGCCCCCGGGCCGCAAGTACTCCTCGTTCCTCTACCACGACAAGAACACCGGCATCGGCGGCGCCGCCCACAACATCTCCTCCCCCGAGATGCTCTTCGTGGCCTCCACCTCCGCCGAGCGCTTCGACGCCGCCCGCCAGGCCGCCCACGACGGCGCCGCGCGCGGCGAGTCCATCGTCCAGACAATCGCACGCGAGGCCACCGCGCCAAGGTAGGGGGAAAGATTCCGGAAAATAGCCCTGCGGGGCGCTGGACAGGCATAGTGGGAAAATGTATAATTATCTAACAAAATACGCAGAAATGGAGGTAAGGCACATGACCCGCTCCAGCATCCTCCCGGCCGTCCTCCTGGCCCTCCTTCCCGCCGCCGCCCAGGCCCTGACCATCTCCACCTCCCCGAACATCCTCTTCAACGAGGTGGGAACCTCGTTCTCCCTGGCCGAGGGAAAGGCCTACGCCTGGCGCGAAGGATCCCGGTATGTATGGGGAGAGTACCGCAACAATGCCTTCAGCTACAAGCAGAGCTGGCCCAACTGGACCGGCAGCGAGGACAAGAACAACGACTACATCGGCATCAACCCCACGGGCAACGGAACCATCGACCCGTTCAACTACAAGCCGATCCGCGACGGCATGGAGAACGATGATAGCTTCGCACTCGGCATCTCCGGCTTCACCGACCACCGGCCGCTGGGCGCGGACACCGAGGTCGGCGCCGGACTGGCCGACCTGTATGTGTTCCACCTCGGCTCCGACATCAGCGGCGAATATGAGGTTCATGTCGACGGGCCCGGCGTCGAGTCCAGGACCTACACCGACAACCCGGCCGGCGCCGAGGTCTCCAACCTCTTCAGGGGATATCTCCCCTCCTGCCCCCCGTCCTACGCCATCGACGACATCATGACCGACGGGAACAACGTCCCCGAAAGCATCAACGCCGCCATCGTCGACGGCCGCTACCTCGCCTTCTCCCTCCTGCCGTCATGGCAGGACTCCGACCAGGCGTTCGCCGCCTTCAGCATCACCGCCACCAACGGCTACGGATCCTCCTCTGCCATCCTCACCGTCCGCCTCTACCCCTATGCGTTCAACGCCTCCATCGAGGTGGACGGAGAGCCCGACCCGGCCATCGGCGGATGGCTCCAGCTCAACGTGACCAGCGGCAGCATGACCGATATCCTGGACGGCGACGGCGAGCGGAGGTGCATTGCCGGAGCCCCGGGACAGCAGGTGTTCTTCGAGGCCGCCTGCGACGGCTACGCCTACGAGTTCAAGGGATGGAAGGTCCGGGGATCCGAATACCCCGGCCTCGGCGGCATCACCGTCTTCAACAAGACCTGGGAGGAGCTGCTGGAGATGGGCGGAATGCCCCCCGACGGCAGGGAGGGGCCGGACATCGCCGCCGTCTTCACCGCCGCCAACAAGTCCACCCTTACCGTGCGCGTCAATGGCGAGGGCAACGCCACGCCGCGCCGCGCCACGCTCGCCGTGGGCGGGTCCACCGAGGTGATCGTCACCGAATGGTGCGCCCCGTTCCAGGGATTCGAGGACATCCAGGGAAGGACCACCCAGGAACTGCTCAACACCCAGCCCATCGGGCTCGGCGGCCTGGCCAACGAGACCAACCGCTACACCTACCGGGTCACGATGCACGAGAACAACTCCATCGTCCGGGCGACCTTCGCGTCGCCGGACGATCCCTGGCCGGACGACGACGACGACGATGATGGCGGCGGGGGCGGCGGCGGCGGCACCGTCTGGCCCGACGACGACGACGACGATGACGACTACGAGCCGCCCCCGCCCCCGCCCGGGCAGGTCTACCTGATCATCGGCACCCGGGGCGACGGCCGGGCCACCCCGAACCAGGTCAACGTCGCCCCGCGCACACCCGTTCAGGTGACCTTCCAGGAGCTTGGCGCCTCCTTCAAGGGGCCGGTCATCCAGACCGGCGAGGCCACCATGGAGGCCGTCTCCCAAGGCGGCAGCGACTACGCCGCCCAGTATGTCTACAACATCGCCCCGATCACGAACACAACCATCGTGGCCCCGTTCCTGCGCGAGGAATACCCCCCCACGGTCACCGCCTACGACGTGCGCCTGAGCAAGCGGGGGTCGGGGTCCGCCGCCCCGCAGGCGTTCCGCCTGCCCCCGGGCAGGAGCACCCTGATCACCCTCTCCGAGATCAACTCCACCCTGATCGGCGTGGAGGTCGTCTCCGGCCGTGCCGACCTCGCCCTGCTCGACACCACGGGAGCCAGCCTCTCGCGCGTCCACCGCTACGGCGTGGGCGGCGTGGGCATGCCCACCGAGATCCTGGCCACCTTCCAGGACGCCGGCGGGCCTCCTCCCGGCACCAAGTACAAGCTGACCATCAAGAAGGCAGGAAGGGGATCCACCACCCCCTCGTCCGTCCAGGTCGAGTCCTGGCAGCGGGTCACCGTGGTCTGCCAGGAGTCCGGCGGGGTGTTCAAGAAGCTGGAACTGGTCGATGGCGTCGCCCAGCTCGGCGCCCCCACCACCTCCGGCACCACCATGGGCGCCAGGACCTATTCCTACCCCGTCTCCAGCGTCCAAAAGGCCACCACCCTGCTCGCCACCTTCGAGGGCGGCGGGGATGACGACGACGACGATGGCGGCGACGATGACGACGATGACGACGGCGGAGGCGGAGGGGGCGGCGGAAAGGGGGATGACGACGACGACGAGGTCAACCCGCTCGTGCCGGCGGCCGGCGCCGCCGGACTCCTCCTCCTCAAGCAGAAGCAGAACCTCTACCGCCCCCATTGGTCCACCGAGCGCCCCGACACCCCCTGGGACGCCAGGAAGCGGGGGGAATAGCCCATGAAGAAAGCCTGCGCCATCCTCGCATCGCTCGTCGCCGCAACGGCCCTTGCCGTGGATCCCCTCGACTACCCCGACGAGGACATCGTGTTCGAGGTCGTCAAGGTCAGGCACAGCTTCCAATGGTGGGGATTCAACCGATGGAACTGGTCGACCGGCATGAACACGTTCGCGGGAACCGCCCTCCCCGACAACGCCGTCGCCAAGGCCGCCCTCTGGGTGAACCTCATCGAGGCGGACCCGGATCCCGCCAGGAACATCACCTACACGCACGCCGACGGGACGGAGACCGTCGCCGACCTCGCGACAAACCGCATGTTCCTGGAGAAGTACTGCATCGGCCCGATCTCATGGCCGCCCCTGGACACGGGCATCGACTGGCGCACAATGGCCAGGATCACCTGGCGCTACGAGAACTCAAGGCTCCACTACCAGATGTCGTCGACGCAGGGGGGAATGGGGGAAAACAGCTCCGGCTCCTTCCTCATCGCCGGCCTTGGATACTACGGCACCGATGTCGTCGTCCGGGTGGACAAGTACAACGTCAAGCGGCCCGTCGTCCTCTCCACCGTCAGGGACTGCTACAACGGGCGCAACTACGGATTCCAGGTCGCCGACTTCTTCAGCGGGCCATACCGCGAATACGCCACGACCATGATCCAGGGCCACCCCCAGGTGACCCACAGCAACGGGTTCTTCTCCATCCCCCTCGCCTCCAGCCCCGTGCTGACCACCGGGCAGGCCATCTACCGCGTCGTCTGCAGCAACGGATACGGCTCGGTCACCACCAACATCGCCTTCAACCTCTACCCCACCGGCATCATCGTCGAGAGCGGCACCGGCGGCAACACCGACCCGTCGCCCGGCAACTACGGGGCGGAGCCCGGAACGCCGTTCCCGATCACCGCCTACCCGCTGACCGGATACCGGTTCGCCCATTGGCAGGTGGAGAAGCAGGACATCTCCGGCCTCTGGCAGCTCCTGCCGGCCACCCACGCCGATAACCCGCATACTTTCACCTATGAGTCGGAGATGCAGCGCGTCACCCCCATCTTCGAGGTCGAACCCGAGATCACCCATTGGCCGCTGACCCTCGACTTCAACCAGTCCATGGGCGCCCTGACCGTCGGGGCCAACACCTACGACAGCCCCGGGACCATCCAGGTCCCGGTCGGGGCCAACACCGTGGCCCTCCGGGCCAACCCCGCGTTCGCCCACCGGTTCCTCCTCTGGACCGCCACCGTCGGCGCGGCCGAGCCGGTCACCGCCACCGCCAACCCCTGGCAGCTCACCGTGACCTCGGCATCGACCCTGCGGGCCGACTTCGAGCCGGTCGACGAGTTCATGCTCTCCTGGGACATCGGCAGCTCCGGGCATGTGCGCATCGACGGGGTGGACAGGACCGAGGATGGCGAGGCCGGATACGCCCCCGGGGCCATGGTCACCGTCCAGGCCGTGCCCGCCCCGGGATACGCCTTCCTGGCCTGGACGGGCGACATTCCCGGGGACGACAAGGAGAACGCCGCCGTCCTGCTGGAGATGGACCGCGACCGGGCCATCTCTCCCCGGTTCTACCAGGACGGGGAGCCCCCGCCCTCCTCGCACACCCTGACCTACATGCTCGAGCTCGATGCCAAGGGGTACATCACCGTGGACGGGTCGAAGAAGACGAAGTCCGGGTCGACGGCCTTCGCCGCCGGCGCATCGGCGGCCGTCAGGGCCACCGCCCTTGCCGGATACAGGTTCTCGTCCTGGTCCGGCGACATCAACGAGATCTACAGGGACCTGCCCAACCTCACCCTCTCGATGAACGCCGACCGGGCCATCCGCCCGAACTTCGTGGCCGACGACGACGGGGATGACGACGGGGACGGAAACGGCGGCGGCGGCGGCATCATCATCATCCCGCCCGACGGCGGCCGGACCTCCACCGGCAGCGCCACCACGACCGAGGCCTCCAGTTCGTCCTCCGCCCCCTTCTTCTCCGGCGGCAGCCTCCACAACGGCCCGCCAAGCTCAAGCTCAGGCTCCGGGTCCGGCGACGCCGACAACCTCAACGACCCGCGCTACCTGACCAAGTACCGCGAGTTCCGGGACGGCGGCGGGGATGTCTACTACTCCAACCAGGCAACAGAGCAGTCGCGCCCCGTCTACGAGGGGCTTGGCAACCTCATCAAATCCATCGGAGGGAAATGACCATGAACCGCATCGCCGCCGCCATCCTGGCCGTCCCCGTCGCCGCCTCCCTGCTCCTGGGATCCGGCTGCGCATCCACCAAGGGAGGCGGGGGATTCGAGCCCAGCGCCCTCCTGCCCATCGCCACCGCCGTCGGCACCGGCGCCCTCGGCTACAAGATCGCCGAGGACGAGGACGACGACAAGCGCATGCTCATCACCGCCGGCAGCGCCGCCGGCGGCTACATCGTGGCGGAACTGCTGCGCGGCAAGTTCCGCAACGACCTGGTGAACGAGTTCAACGCCGGCTACTCCCTCGGCATCTCCAACGCCGCCAAGCAGAACTACTGGATCATGCAGAACCGCCAGGCCGAGGACGAGGCCTGGGGCAAGGACGACCCCCGCTACCGCTACTACACCTTCCCCGGCGCCGAGTACGATCCCTCCGGCGCCAAGCTCGTGGACCATGACGTCATCGTCAGGAGCGTCGAATGACCCCCCGCACGACAGCCCTCGCCGCCGCCGTGATCCTCCTCGCCGCCGCCCCTGCGGCGTCAGGCGGCGGCGGGGCTGTCACCTTCATTCCCGCCGCGAAGAAGGACAAGGGCCACTTCATCGGGGCATCCGTGTTCCGGCCGGGAATGGACCAGGGGGCGCAAGGGGCCATGCCCCAGGCAGCCCCCGAATACCAGCCGTCGGAGATTCCCCCCTCGAACGTGGCGGCCGAGCCGCCTCCCCGCATCCGCGCCACCAGCATCGGCGACGTGCGGGCCCGGCGCGACCCCCCCGTCGGCAGGCAGGCCGGAACCATCGTCCTGGAGCCGGTCAAGATGGCCGGGGACGGGGGATTCGCCCCTCCCGCCCCCCTGGCCCCGCCGGACGGGGAAGAATGCCCCCAGGAGGCGCCGGAAGGCGCGGACGACAGCCAGGAGGCTGGCGGGCCGCACAGGCCCGCCAATCCCCTCGCCAGGCTCGCCATCACCGCAGAATCCGTCAGGAACCAACAGGAGGAGACGCAGCCATGAGGACCATCGCCACCGCCATCATCGCGTCCGTGGCCATCGCCGGCGCGGCCCGCTCCCAGGATCCCCTCGCCAACCTGCGCCAGGCGGCCGCCGAGGCCTCCGCGCAAGCCCCCCTCGGGGACATCATCGTCACCCCGCCCCCCTTCGGCTACCCCGTCTACGACCAGGCCGTGGAGGGACGCATCATCCAGACCATGAAGCTCCTGGAGGGCTGGCGCGACCGCCACATCGAGAACGACGAGAAGGTAATCACCGAACTCGGCCGCCTCAACCAGACCGCCACCGAGGCCAAGGAGATCGGCCAGAAGACCCTCGACGTGATCGGCGATCCCGCCGCCTACCAGGTCAGGACCCCGCCCGGCAGCCAGGTCATGAACTACGAGACCAGCTTCGACGAACTGGAGAAGGCGGCCAAGGCGAACATGAAGGACCTGCCGGCGGATTCCGCCATCGACAAGGACACCTACCGGAACATCACCGTCTCCGGCCTCACCGTCGAGCAGGCCAAGTCCGTCGTCGCCACCTCGTCCGCCCTGCGCCGGGCCAACGAGTCCAAGATCGCCGAGATCCTCAACCGCGTCTCCACCGCCCAGACCTTCGCCGACCTCCAGAAGGCCCAGGCCGAGCTTCAGGCCATGACCACCGCCCAGCAGATGCTTGCCGCCGACGAGCAGGGCGCCATGAACGTCATCATCCTGGCCCAGGCCGCCGCCGAACGCCAGCAGGAGAAGGAGTACATCGAGGAGCAGATCCGCCTCGAAAAGGAGGACAAGGCCGTCCTCAAAGGCTACCAGGAGCGGGCCAAGAAGACCAGAGGGAAGATCATGGATTCCATCAAGGGGAAAAACGACCCCATCATGGACATCAACCCAGATGACCTGAGCTACACTAAGGCCGGGGAGTTGAATAGGGAAAGTGTCAATGAGTCCATGAAGAAGACCATGGGCCAATTCGTGGACGAGGAGGACGAATATTACCTCATCTCCGAATCCTGGAGCGAGGAGCGCAAGGAGAAGGCCATCAAGATGTGCGAGGAGAAGGGCATCAAGTACAAGATGGTGCCGTAGGAGCGAATAAATGGATGTATCTTTAGCATTGAAACTTGGGAACACCGTCTTCCTGCCCATCTCCGTGATCTTCGTGTTCTGGGGATGGATGCAGCAGATGGAGGAGGTGTCGCAGGACCTGCTCAAGGGCCTGCGCTACCTGGCCCTGTGCGGCTCCGTGATCGTCGCCATCATGCTGTATCCGAAGGTCATGACGAGTTCCGTTCAGGTCGCCAAGAAGATCGCCTCGGAATCCTACCAGGACCAGATGGCCATCTTCGACAACGACCGCGACTTCGGAGCCGACTGCGAGAAGAAGTCCTGGTGGGATCCGACCTTCCTGGCCGACGTCGCCATCGAGTTCATGCGTGGATTTATGCTCGGCGTCATCGGCGTCCTCGCCTGGATAGGAACCTTCATCCTAAACCAGATCATCAATATCCTGGTCATGATCATGATCGCGGTGGCCCCGCTCTTCCTCTCGTTCCTGTGCGTGAAGCAGACGCAGGGGGCGGGCTCGACGTTCGTGACCTGCTCCATCGGGGTGATGATCATGCCGGTGGCCAAATGCCTCATCGACATGGTCTTCATCTCCATGACCGGGACCATGGCCACGGCGCTGTTCGGCCAGTCGATCATGTCCGCCGGCCTCTCGTCCCTGTTCATCGGCGCCTCGAGCGGCGTGACCTTCTCCCTGTTGCCCTTCCTTGGCGTCCTGCTCGGGTTCATGCTGGTCTTCACCCTCGCCCTCTACATCGTCGCCCCCTTCGCCTTCCTGCGCTTCATCTCCAGCGGGTCGGTCAGCGGCCTGCTCCAGTCCGTGGTGGCCGGCAGCGCCGGCGTGGGCATGGTCGCCGCCAACGCCGAGAACGAGTTCGCGCGGGGCATGCGCGACAGTTCCCGGCACGCCGCCGGGAAGAAGGCCGAGGCGGCCCAGCAGTCCGCCCAGTACACGCAGCAGGAGAACGCGGCCAGCTACCTGCGCCACCAGGCCGGGCTGTCCGCCGACACCGTGCAGGCGGTCTCCAAGGGTGGGGCACTCCAGCCCACCGTGGCCTTAGCCGCCGCGTACCCGTCCATGGGCAGCATGATGCAGGGGCAGCATCAGCCCCTGGCAACGGCGGTGCAGCAGCCGATCATGTCCGATACCAACGACCCAGGTCGGGGCGGGCACCGTCATTCGCAACCGGCATCGCCGCCGATCATGTCCGTGACTCCAGGCAAGGGCCTTGACGGTCACCGCCGTCCCCTGCCATCGGCACGGCCCCACGCCTCCTCCATGGACGCCTCCCCCCCCGCCAACGCGCCGCTCATGACCACCGCGCCGTCCGTCCCCCAGCCCGTCCGGGGCGGCAAGGCGTCCGGGGCCCAACCCGCGCCCCTTGCCGGGGAAGCGGCCGGATCCGCCGCCGTGGAGCGCCCCGCCAACCTCACCGAGGCCGGCGACGCGCCGGTCCTCCCCCCCTCCCGCGACATGACCACCGCTAGAACGCTTGACAACTAGACATCTGCCGGTATATTGCCCCAACGACCAGGAGACAGCCCCATGGCCCATCCGGCCCTCGCCACCTTCCAGAACAACCGGTTCGCGGCGAAGTTCTGGTTCGCCGCCTTCGCCGTCGCCGTCGCGCTCCTGGCCGCCCAGGCCGTGTTCCTGGCCGGCATCCTCACCCAGCCCCAGCGGGTGGTCATCATGGACCCCGCCAAGACCTTCCATGTCTCGGCCCTGCGCAACCCGTCCGACGACAAGGAGGTCAAGCAGTACCTCCTCTGGCTGGCCGCCATGTCCCTCTACAACCGGTCCCCGGAGGGGTTCGACTCGCCTGAGATCCTCCAGCAGGTCTACCTCGGCAAGGCCTACGACAGGGCCAAGGAGGACTTCCGCCGCAACCGCGACGCCTACTCCCGCCAGGGCGTCCACCAGAAGGCGTCCGTGGCCGAGTACGCCATCCTCCAGGAGGACAAGGAGAAGTTCACCGCCGTGGTCACCGTGAGCCTGCTCAAGACCATGGCCTACGGCGGCAAGGAGATCGCCCGCACCGACCTGATCCAGGTCAGCTACGTCTGCTACCGCAACCCCGACATGACCCAGAACGGGCGCCTGCCCTACGCCGTCGTCGACTACGAGGAAAGGATGGTCCAGCAATGACCCCGAGAATCGCCCTGGCGCTCCTCCTGGCCCTGGCGGGCCTTTCCGCCGCCCCCGGCGCCCACGCCGCCAACGCCCCGCTCGGGCGCATCCGGCGCATTCCCGTGGACGAGTCCGTGGTCCACCGGATCAACCTCCACGAGCGCTTCGTGACCACCATCTCCTTCCCCTCCCGCGACGGCATCGAGGCCATCCACGGCAGCAACATCACCCGCGCCCGGGACGAGGCCGGGTTCTTCGTCGAGTACGTCCCGAACACCTACTTCCTCTCCCTCCGCGCCCTCCAGCCGGGGGCCGAGGGATCCCTCAACATCGTCTACAAGAAGAAGACGCTGGTCATCCGCCTCGGCACCGTGCCCGAGGTCAAGGACGCCGACCTGAGCGTGTTCTTCGAGGACGACGGCTCGACCGCCGGCGCCGGCGCCGGCCGGCGCCGGCCCAGGGCCACCCCCACCACCATCGTCTCGCTCATGGACAAGGCCCGCATGTGGAAGCTCTACGAGAAGAACTACCCGCAGGCCATCCTCGACAGCACCCGCCGCGAGCCCAACCAGGTCTGCTCCTACGACCAGGTGGACATCATCGTGGCCGAGGTCGTCAGGTTCGACGCCCACGACACCCTGGTCTTCAAGCTCCTCCTCCGCAACAAGACCGACCGCATGCTCACCTACGACGCAAGGTCGTTCGCCGTGCGCATCGGCACCACCCTCCTCCATGCCAGCGTGGCCAACGCCAGCGGCGTCATCCCGCCGGCCGCCACCGACATCGCCTACGCCGCCTTCACCGGCGGCCCCGAAGGCAGGAACAACTTCTCGGTCGACAACGAGTTCAAGTTCATGATCACCCTGACCGAGCCCGAGGGGGCCGAGGCCCGCATCCTCGGCGAGCGCATCGACGACATGGCCCGGCTGCTCTCGCCAGACATGTCCGCCGAGGACCTCCAGCGCGTCGAGGCCGAATACAAGGCCGTGAAGGAACTGTACGAGGCGGGGGTGAAGCCATGAGGCCACGGGCAACCATCCTGGCGCTTTCCCTGGCCCTGGCCGCGTCCGCCGCCATGGGCCAGGATCCCGCCGCCGATGCCCTCGCCCGGTTCGAGGAGCGCTTCGACCTGGTGCGCCGCGCCATCGTCGAGCGCGTCCGCGACGACCAGGCGGAGGCCACGGCGGCCGACCTGCGCAACCGCCTCGCCGAGGCCAACCGCCTCGCCGAGGCGGAACGGGAGGGCGCCGAGACGGCCCTGGCCGAGGCCGAGGCGGCGCTCGCCGAGCGCGACGCCGCCATGGAGGAGATCGCCCGCCTCGCCCAGGAGAACGCCGAGCTGCGGACCCAGGCCAAGCGGCTCCAGGAGTCGCTGCACAACGCCGAGGACGACAACCGGGACCTTTCCGACGCCCTTTCCGAGGCCTCCGCCTTGCTCTTCGGCAAGCCGGCGCCCCTGCGGGCCGAGGGCATCGACATCGCCGACCGGAGGGACAGGCCATGACGCAGCCACGGATGGAGCGCCTGTGGACGGCCGACAGCACCGGCGTGCCGGAGATGCCGGCGTTCTGGTCCTGCCACATCCGCGTGGACGGGGGCAATGGCGCCCCCAGGGACCTGATCCTCATGGCCGACAGGTGCGGGGACGGACGGCCAAGCCTCACCAACGCCTTCGACCGGTGCCTGGGCATCGTCCTCGGCAATGCCGCATGCCAGGCGCGGGAGGAGGGACGAAGCGGACTGGATCCCGGGATCCGCATCGTCTACCGCGACAGCATGGGAAGGTGGGACCAGGCCGTGCCGGACGGCAGGACCTGCCGGTTCGCCCCCCTGGCGGTCGCCGGCGACCCCGAGGCCGAGGACGCCCAGCGCATCGCCGGAAGCCTCTTCGGGGCCATGGAGGACCCGTTCAGGAACCCCGGCGCCGACGACCCCTGCCACGGGTGGGCCGCCAGGCTGTGCGCGATCGCCGACCGCGCCCTGGCGCACCGCCAGGACCTCCATGAGGAGGGCATCACGCCATGACCGGACGCGATGTCCTCGCCTGGGCCAACCGCCCCGTCAACAAGGGCCTGATCATCACCCTCGCGGTGGTGGGCATCGTCCTGCTGCTCAAGCAGACCGGCGGGCTGGACAGGATGCTCGGCCGCAAGCCCGCCTCCGCCAGGGCCTCGGCCGGGGCCGCGTCGGGGGCCACCGACGCCACCGGGTTCAACCTGACCACCACCCGGTCCAGCACCGACTTCGGCCGCGTCTCCGCCGTGCGCGACGTGCCCGCTCCCCCGCCCGCACCGCAGCCGCGCCCCGCCGCGCCCACGCCGGCCCCGCCGCCAACCCGGCAAGAGCCGCAGAGGCCGCAGCCCCCGCCCGTGCTCAACCTCTTCACCCGGCCGGCGCAGTCGGGCCAGTCCATCGACCTGGCGAAGCGCTACGCCCCCTTCGGGCGCCTGGTCGAGTGCCAGCTCGTCATGACCATCGACTCCGCCTACGCCGACACCCCCATCATCGGCATGGTCACCAAGGACCTCTGGCATAACGGCGAGCTGGTCATCCCCGCCGGCGCCGAGGTCCACGGCCGCGCCATCAACAAGCCCGTCCGCGACCGCATCATGGCCCAGCAGAACTGGGTCGTGGTCTGGCGCACCCGCTCCGACGACAACGGCAAGGAACTGAGGCTCACCGGCCTGGCCCTCACCAAGGAGGCCCTCCTCGGCGAGCAGTCCTGGCACCTCCACGACGGCTCCGCCGGCATCCGGGGCGAGGTCATCAAGAGCGACGAGTGGACCGAGCTGATGGCCTACGCCGCCCAGTTCCTCGCCACCTTCGCCGAGAACCTCAACCGGGAGGAGGTCATCATCACCGACTGGGGGCAGACCACCATCAAGCCGGGCGGCACCAAGGCCGCCCTCAACGAGGGCATCGCCGCCGCCACCCGCGAATACGCCAACAAGCTCCTCGACGAGGTCAAGAACCAGGGCTACTTCGTCCGCTGCCCCGGCGGCACCGAATTCTACCTCTACGTCACCGACGTCGTCAACATGAACGAGGCTTCCGTCGCCGGAACCCGCGTCAACCAGTCGCGCTAGGAGATCCCCATGAAGCACCTGCCCGCCCTCTCCCTCGCCGCCGCCCTCTCCCTCGCCGCCGGCTGCTCCACCAAGGATCCCGTCCGCGCCGGACGCGAGCCCGAGACCCTGGTGGTCGCCCCCATCCAGGTCCCCGGCATGGACCTGCCCGAGGACGACGTGCGCCGCATCCGCTCCGGCGAGGCCGTCCGCCCCTACTACGTCGGCCGCTACATCGACCCGCACGACCGCAAGGTCATGTACGAGCACAACGTCCTCTACCGCGTCGAGCACGAGCCCAACTGGAACCGCGCCCCCAGGACCGTCGACTCCCTCCCCTCCGGACAGCAGCTCAAGCGCATCCCCGACATGCAGACGCAGGCCCTCATCACCGAGTTCAAGCAGGACATGAAGACCCTTGAGCAGGCCACCGAGGTCCTCTCCGACAGCGCCCGGCGCACCGACCAGGCCAAGAAGGACCTCGCCGACGCCGCCCGCGAGATGCGCGAGGCCCGCAAGGCCATCGAGGCGCAGACGGGACAGCTCCAGGCCGTCGCCGCCAGCCAGCAGTCCGCCGGCAAGTCCCAGGACGCGCTCCGGGCACGCCTGGCCGAGATCGAGGCGCAGATCGCCGATATGCGCCGCAAGGCCGAGGAAGGCGGCAAGTCCGGCGCCGCCGCCGAGCCCGCCGCCCCCGCCGAGTTCTCCCAGCCGTCGCTCTGGGACAGGATCCAGTTCTGGAGGAAGTAGCCGTGCCAGCCGACACCGGACACCTGAGGGCCATGGAGGGATTCCTCCGGGAGAACATCATCGGCCAGGACGACGCCCTGGCCATGATCTGCCGCGTCGTCGTCCGCTGCGAACTGGGCCTCACCTCCCCCGACCTGCCCAAGGCCTCCTTCGTCCTCTTCGGCCCCACCGGCGTCGGCAAGACCGAATCCTGCCTGCTCCTCGCCGAGCACCTCTACGGCGACCGCCAGGCCCTCCTGCGCTTCGACATGAGCGAATTCATGCTCATGGAGGCCGCCCCCGTGTTCCTCGACCGCATGCAGTTCCTCTCCACCCCCCGCGAGGCCACCGGCGGCATCCTGCTCTTCGACGAGATGGAGAAGGCCCACCCGCGCATCCTCGACTTCTTCCTCCAGATCCTCTCCGCCGCCAGGCTCACCTACGCCGACCACACCGTCGGGCGCCTCCACAACTTCTACATCGTCTTCACCTCCAACCTCGGCTCCGAGATCCTCGCCGAGCTGCGCTCCTCCCGCCTCCCCTACACCGTCCTGGAGAAGGCCGTCCTCTCCCGCGCCGCCGCCGAGCTGCGCCCCGAGTTCTTCGGCCGAATCCAGAACAAGATCGTCTACCGCCGGCTCGACCCCGCCAGCCAGCGCCGCATCGCCGCCCTCCTCCTCGGGCGGGAGACCGAGCGCTGGGGCGTCGGCCACGACGCGGCCGCGCTAGAGCTCATGGTCCGCCGGGGCACCGACCCGCGCTATGGCGCCCGCCCCATGCGCAACACCGTCGAAAGCCATGTCCGCGACGCCCTCGCCGTCCGGATCATGCAGGGCGGGGATCCCGCCGGCGCCGTCCTCACCGGCGACGAGCAGCGCCTCTACGCACCCACCCCAGCACAGGAGCCCCCCGATGCCGCCGAATGAATGCCTCGTCTCCTACCCGTGGCTCTCCGCCGAGGACGCCGACGGCAACATGGTCCTCGCCAACCTCGCCGAGATCCGCGCCGTCAGCCGCGACGCCGCCAGGGGGCAGACCGTCGTCCATGCCGCCGGCCTGCCCTGGCCATGCCGCCTGCCCGATCCCGACGGACAGGTCGCCAGGGCCATCCGCGAGGCCCTCGTCGACGCCGCAACCAAGCCGTTCGACCTCGGCGGAATGTCCATCCACGCCGAGCGCCGGGACGTGCCCCCGGGAACCTTCGACCAGTTCGAGGAGACTGAATGATGAAGGCAGCGCCATTCATTGCAACGGCCATGATCGTAATCGGCTCTCTCCATGGCGCCGACATCACCACCCTGGACGGAACCACATATACCAACATACGGTATGTCCAGGTGAGGCCAGACTACATTCGGATTGAGCATGACGACGGAAAGGCGCTGATCAAGAGCGACAACCTGTCTCCCCGCACTATTGTCACGGCCACCGGAACCGAATACACCGACGCCAAGCTCATCGGACTGGCCCCGGATTCCATAGAGATATCCTTCAGCGGGGGGATCAAGAGGCTGAAACTTGAAGCCCTTCCCCCCGACCTCCAGGAGGAGTTCGGTTATGACCCCGGCAAAGTGAAGGAGCACTCCAAGGAACAGGCGGCAAGGCAGTTGGAGTGGGAAAGGAAGGCAAACGAGAGGAGGAAGGAGGAAGAGGAAGTCAATGCTACGGCAGCTGCACGAGCACAAAATAGTATTGAAATTGCGAACACCGAAAGAACTAAGGTGCTTGTGAAGTTGTCCCCTGTTCGGGTTGTGCGCAATGGTTGCATCATGCGAGGAACATATCTCCAAAAGATGAAAGAGGCCTCGCATTTACCCAAATATGTACCATTCAAGGAATATATATTTCTTGCGGGGCATATGGGGGGGCGAATACTCGGGGGCAGCGTATGACAGTGGTAGATCCGAAGGATTCACGACGGGCTATACAATGGTGTATTACAAGAGGTATGGGAAGACCCCACAAGCAGCCCTCGGCACCGGAAACAAATAATCCGCAGAAACTGTGAATGTCATCATAAGCATGGATGGCACCAAGGGAGAAGGGATCATGCAAATTGCGAAGATTATGCCGAGTAATGGTGTCAGCGCTGAATACTGGAACCTGCTAGGCGTTGTCGGGAGCGAGAGATTCACCCGTGGGCATCGGCGGGACCGGCAAGGGGATGTCATCGAGGTGGATATTAAGCCCGAGGCGGTGATTGAATTCTTCCAGAACCAAGAGTTTTTCTCGCGCGATGATGCAAGCGGGGGACGTCGCTTGTGCAAGTCGCTGCGCGTCCCCGTATCGTGCCTCGCTTTTGCGGAGCACACAGAAGACCATGCCATGAACCACCGCATCCGCACATCCGCCGACGATCCCGAGTCGATCCTGACCACGGAGCATCCCGCATCCAGCCATGGGCCGGAAGGCCCCAGGCTCCCGGCGCGGGAGATGGATTGCGGGGAGGGCATCGCCCCATGAACATGGCAAGCGCCAGGGCAGTAGCACGGCACGGAGCATGCCTCCTGGCCATCCTCCTGCTTTCCCTGGCCATCGGCGGGTTCACGTTGGGATTCACCGAGGTCAGGCTTGGAAGCAAGGAGCGCCCGGATGCCCCGCTGGCCAGCCGGATCGCCGCAAGGACCATCGCCGGCGGCGCCATGGGCGTCTTCTCGGTCTTCTCCCTCGGGCGCATCCCCACCGGCAACGGATCCCGGACCAGCGCCTGGCCCTATGCCGGGCCCGTCCTTGCCATCGGCCTCATCGCCTATGCGCTGCTCTCGATGGCGCATTCACCATGTCCGGAGGCCAAGTGCGGACCGGAACCCCGGGACGAACCGATGGAGCCCTGCCCATGACCCGGAACAACTCCTACCGCAGCGTCGAGTACGCCGGCCGGTCCTGGTGCCACCAGCAGGCCCAGGGCCTGCTCAACGCCGCCGGCGCACGGGGCCAGGTCAAGACCGAGTGCATCCATGGAGCCTGGTTCGCCACCATCCATGACCACCAGGACCGGAAAAGCGGCCTCGGCCACGGCAAGACCCTCTTCGAGGCCATGTGCAACGCCATCGAGCGGGCCACCCCCGTGACGGTGCCGCCACCGGCCCCGGTTGAGGAGCAGGAACAGGGGATTGCCCCGTGAAGACCGCTGGACATCTAGCAATGGTGCAGGCATGAAGGAGCAACAGGCCATGGCGTGGAACCCAAGCCCTAAGGTAGCCGATTGCCGGGACATTGCCCGGAAGTGGGGAGACAAGCACCAGGTCATCGTGCTGGCCATTGACCGCGCATCCGGTACGCTTGAAATGGCGACCTATGGCCATACGCGGCAGACATGCGCCGATGCCTCCCGGCTGGGCAATGCGGCGTGGAAGGCCGTCATGGACAACTACGAGGACGAGGTGCTGCCGGGCGCCAAGCTGAAGCCGGCGCCGGTGGAGAATGACGGCGAGAACCCGACTCGGCCGCCGGCGGATGGCCTGACGATCTTTGTTCCCGTCGAGGCCGCGACCGGACGCACCAGCAGGCTGACCACGCCGACATTCTTCGAGGACGAGACACGCCGCCGCCGGCTTTCGCCGGGGTGGGAATGGCACGAATTCATGTTGTCGGCAAGGGAATAGGCGGAAATCATGGCAGACGCAGGAACCACTATCGACAACGCGCCCGGCGGGCTTTGCCACCGCTGCGAGGAACGCGCCCTGTTCCTTGAGGGAGCTGCGGGCGGCCGCCCACGGGCCGAGTGCGGGCAGCCGGCGGTCTCCAAGCATGCCTGCTACTGCTACCGGCCGGTCCGGCCGATTCTGCTCGTGCCCGTCGAGGGGGACGACCGCCCTGTCGAGGCCGGGATAATCCAATGCGCCAGGACGCGCCGCGCGGGCCTGATGCGGGGCGAGATACTGAGCACCTGGCAGGAAGGCGGCCTCGCCATGTGGTGGAAGGCCGATCCGTACAGGAGCAAGGATGCCCACCTGCCCACGAAGCAGCGGATCGACTTCGAGGACGGGACATCGCGCTGGATCACCCAGGGGGACGTGGACAGGACCGGGACGCTCGCCGACGGCTGCGTCATCGTGGAGGAGCGCGATGCCGGGAGCGGCGACGAATGGAAGATCGTCGCAGCGGCCGGAAGCAGGGAGGAGACCATGGAAAGCGTCGCCGAGATGTACGCGAAGGAAGGCGACGGCGGACACGAGAAGGATACCAGAACCGGAAAGGTGACAACCCCATGAAGACCCCGCTTTGCATCGTCGTCGCGGCCGCCGCCATCGCGGCGCTCGTCGGCTGCCAGTCCCCGCCCACCAAGGTCGTCACCCTCCACGAGGTCCTGCGACAGCCGCCCTCCGGGATCGTCCCCCAGGTCAACCCCAACCCCATCTTCGGGTCGCAGCACATCCGCCGCGCCGAGGCCGTCATCGCCCCCACCGGAAACGGCCTGGAGATGCTCTGCGAAACCGACAGGGTCGGAGCCGAGGCCTGGTTCCAGGCCAGCCGCGCATTCTGCAACCGCCCCGTCGCCGTCCTCCTCGACGGCCAATTCCTCCATGTCGTCGTCCTCCAGGCCGCCGCCAGGGACGACATCCGCACCTTCACCATCCCGGGCCCCTTCGTCTGGGACGACGCCAAGCACATCGCCAAGGAGTCCGAGGACAACTACCGGAAGCTCAACAGGGAGAAGTAGCCGTGGGCAGGAAAGCCAAGCAGGAGCGCATGGATCCCGAGATCATGGACCTGATCTATCCGCCCGAGGATAGGCTCCCCTTCCCGACACGCCCCCTGGAGACCCAGGACGGTATGGTCGAGGAGTACATCATCCCCGACGAGAAGAGGCTGGAGGTGCTGGAGTCCATGTGCATCTTCGAGCCGCCCAAGCTCGATGACGAGATCCTTGACATAAACGAGGGGAAGACCTTTATTGCCCGGGAGTTCCTCGTGGTCCGCGAGAACAACCAGAACCTCCTGGTCAGCCCATTCTACCCGACCAGCGGAGGAACGGTGATGGATTGGTCATATGACGGACCGGATGACGAGGAGGAAGATGGCTAGGCCATGGCCCACGTTCGACACATCCAAAGGAACGAGAATCCCGCAGGATATTCCATACAGGATGCTGTGTACAAGACACGTCATGACATCCACCGCGATACCACCATACCTCCCTTGACCAAGTTGCGACTGTTGGCCAGGCTGGACGGGGTTCCGCCGGAAAACGTCTTTCCACGCCAAATATCGGAGAAGGAAGGGACGAAGCCACCATCAAGGTCTTGACTTCATCCTCTTCCGCGCTACCTTCAACACATAATGACGTTAGCCACGAGATAAACCATGCGCTCCGAACAAGAGTTGATCGCGATGTCCCTTGCCTTGATAGGGGGGCAGGTTGGGTTGTCAGTCGCTGAGCGAATACTGGCAAGTTCAGTTGTTGGTATAACTCCCAATGCGCGTGACGTTAATTCCTTTCGCAGTCGGATTATTTCAGGAAATGATCCTCTTGGCGAAGCGTTTACAATGATTCGGTCGGCTCAAAAGCGTCGTGTTACTGGCGCTGTCCTTACGCCGCATCAAATCGTTAATTCAATAGTAAAATGGCTATTAGGCCAAGGGACACCGGCTCGTATCATAGATCCAGGTGCCGGGTCGGGGCGATTCATCTTGGCGGCAGGTAAGGCGTTTCCTAATGCTCAACTCGTGGCGGTCGAAAAGGATCCACTGGTGGCGTTGATGGTACGCGCCAACCTACATGTGTGTGGATGGATGAAGCGGTCAACTATTGTCGTAAATGACTATCGCCAGGTAAAATTACCGCGTTGCAACGGGATGACTGCTTTCATCGGCAATCCACCCTATGTGCGCCACCATGACATCGGCGAGAAATGGAAAGCCTGGTACTCGGCTAAATTTACCCAATATGGCATCAAGGCCAGCGAGTTGGCGGGTTTACATCTGCACTTTTTCCTACAAACTCGCATGTTAGCCCAGCATGGAGATATTGGCGCATTCATTACCTCAGCCGAATGGATGGATGTCAATTATGGGTATGCCCTACGCATGCTTTTGATTAAAGAACTCGGGGGAATTGCGTTGCATGTATTGGAACCAACCGTCGCCGCCTTTCCTGGTACAGCCACTACGGCGGCAATTACATGTTTCCATGTTGGCGAAGCAGTTCGCCCGATTCGTGTACGTTCGGTCGCAAAGTTGAATAGACTGAACGGATTAACCAATGGCGTTGATGTTACACGGGAGCGCTTGCAGGCCGAACCACGTTGGTCAATCATTGTGCGCCCCGCTGCGGTTGCCAGCGGGGGGGAGATTGAGTTGGGAGAACTTTTTCGGGTGCATCGAGGTCAGGTTACCGGTGCAAACGATATCTGGATTGTTGGCGAGCACGCCAAGAGGCTTCCTGAACGCATAAAAATACCCTCTGTCACTAAGGCAAAGGATTTGATTCAGGCAGGTGCAGCCCTTAACTCAGATCAGGTCTTGCGCCGCGTCATCGACTTGCCTCCTGATTTGGATGAATTCACTGGGGAAGAGCAGAAGAACATTGAAGCATTCCTTGTTTGGGCTAGAGCACAAGGGGTTGACAAGGGCTATGTTGCCCAACATCGCAAAGCATGGTGGTCGGTTGGCCTCAAGTCCCCAGCGCCTATCCTTTGCACTTATATGGCACGTCGGCCGCCACAATTCACCTTAAATGCCTGTAGTGCGAGGCACATCAATGTGGCGCATGGACTCTACCCCCATGGTAATCTTCCAGATGTCCTTATGTCCCGCCTTGTAGCATGGCTGAACGAGAACATCAAAATAGGAAGCGGCAGAACTTATGCAGGCGGTCTGACGAAGTTCGAGCCAAGGGAGATTGAGCGCCTACGCATACCAAGCCCTGCAACCCTTACCGCATGACCACTTCACCTACACAATGGACCGACGAAGAGTTCTTTGCGAATGTCGCTGTTGCCGTCGCTCGGTTCAGGGACGAACGCTTAGCGGTGTCGGATTCATGGTCGGAGAATTATAGGTCGGCGCGGGGGAAATTTGACCTATTGTTCCAGAAATTGAGCGATTTAAACCCAGAGGTCATTACCAACCACAACCTGGCAGAAGTCTACGGCAATGGACTGGGCGAAGCCTTACGGTATTTGGCAGGCCCCCCCATCTCGGATGACGACCTACAAGTGTTAGCCGATGTGGATTCGATGGCACCTAGTGTCCTAATGGAAAACCCTGCTTCGCTTCGGATGGTGTTTGATGTCATTGCGCGTGTAATTGACCCCCACCGTTTCCCATGGATTGTAAACGGATCTATGCCGACTACGCAGCAGAAGGAAGCAGCCCTCCTGGCTTCATCTGTGTTGTTGGCAGCACAGCGCGTTGCAACGGAACGGCGAATGGATGTCAAGGCAAGACAGGAACAAGAGGTAAAAGACTACCTAAACACTATTGGTTATCAGGAAGTCCAGCCTGTTGAAATCAACACAATTATGAACGGCCCCCGGGGCGGGGAGTTTTGTGCAGAATGCAAGCTGGGAGACAGGAAGGCCGATGTGGTCTTGCGACTAAACGACAGCCGACTCATGGCAATCGAATGCAAGGTGTCAAACAGTGCCACCAACAGCGTAAAACGTCTCAATAATGATGCCGCCGCAAAAGCTAGACATTGGTTGCAAATATTCGGGACGATGCAGGTTGTACCGTCCGCTATGCTTGCTGGCGTTTTCAAGGTGATAAACCTAAAACAAGCACAGAGCCAGGGGCTTGCAATATTCTGGTCTCATGATCTTACAAAACTTGGGGAGTTCATTGAGTCAACGAATGGACACGGATAAATCACCTTATTCCCACTTAGGAACGTTCTCCAGTTGCAATATCCGGCTGGAATGGGAGATATCGGGTGGGTGAGTTAAGCATAGCAATATGTTAGCTAACAAGGAGAAGGGAGAAGGACAATATGAAATTGGGCCGCGCGTTTATAGTCTGGATGGCGCTATCATGTACTGCCCTCGCGCAGACTCGTAGTGTGGATGGCACCGCCACGGGTATGTACTACAATGATGTCAGTAAGCAATGGTCTGACAAGCCGGTTTCGATCTATGTTGACGATGTGGAAAAAGTTTACATTCGCGGCGGCGACTCTCTACCCAAGGCCGTGGGCTATTTCCCTGGCGCACGCCTGAAGGAAGTCATCGGTTTGCTTGAGAAGAGCCTTGACTGGTCCAAGAAAGCGAGAGAGAACAAACTAGAGACCACAAAGCCACTTGGCTCGTTTGTGACTGGTACTGGGCACCAGCGGCAGGGGATAGAGTTGGTTTTCTTCGCCGCTGACAAAGGGAACCAGACGGATGTGATTCTGAAAGTCCAAGACTTCGACAACATGTTCATGAATATCAGCCTCTACTTGAATCCCGAGCAAGTGTCAGAGTTCATAGCTCTGCTCAAGAAAGTTCCAGAAACCTACCGCGAACTGAAGGCACAGAAGGCAAAATCCGACATCCTGAATTAAGGAGGCCAATTAACGTCTTCTGCGGACGGATGACCACCACTGTAGCCGTGGCGTTCGCCTCCCCCCGAGGCGTGGATTGAAACATCGCCCAGGCCCGCTCGACCCGCGTTTCGCCCCCATGGGGCGCGGATTGAAACACCAGATCCGAGATGAACGTGGGCACCCCTCCCCTGCGGGAGGGGCGCCCGCCGGGGCTATTCCCGGCCGACGGCCTCCAGGAACTCCTCCCCGTCTGGGGTGAGGTTCAGGGCGGCGTCGCGCACGTCCTTGCCGGCGTCCAGGCAGAAGCACTTGTGGCCTGGCCCGGTGAGGTAGCCGCGCTTGTGCAGCTCGTGGAACTCGTTCAGGCGCTCCAGGGGCACGTTGAGCCAGGAGCAGAGGCGGTCCACATCGCGCAACGCCCGGACCTCCCAGGTGTCGGGAACGTCCCTCTCCCGTGTCCCGTCCAGCTCGATCACCGTCGGCCGCCGGGTTGCCGTTCCCGGGAACAGCTCCCAGGCGCTGCACCAACGGTCGCCGCCGGCGCGTTCCCTGGCCGCCCGGGAGCGGATCCCTCGCGCCGTAGTGAGGAAGGGGCCCTCCCAGGTGCCGCGCTCGCCCTCGCCCGAGAGCAGGAACCAATGCCTCCGGGGCGTGCCGCCCTTGGCGCCGTTCGCCCGGCTGGCGGCCCGCTTCGCCGGTGTCCGGGCCTTTCCTCCGACCTGCCCGCCCTTGCGGCCGAGGATCGCGGCGGGCGACTCCTCCTCGCGGACGAAGACGACGTCGCTGCCGACGCCCTGGCAGTACACTTGGTCGCCAAGGCGAAGGACCGTATGTGCGGCATCGGCCGAGACCAACGTTCCACCCCAGGACTCCTCGTCATTCAGGTCAATCCCTGCGGCGGCCGCTCCCTCGTCGGTCCAGGATTCGCGGTTGACCTCGAAGTCGTCCTTGCGGATCGTCCACCAGTCGAACGTGGCCGCGAAGACCACCCGATACGCCTTGATCTGCTGCCCCTTCATCCCCTGCCCTCCTCGGTTGCGGTTATGTTGTTTTCAGTCGGCTCATTGATCCACTCCTCCCACTCCTTGCGGGTGTACCAGCGTTTCCACCAGTGCGCCCCGCAACCGTTACAGATCACTGTGCCGCCAAGGTTGGTCAGGCTGGTCGATCCGCAGAGACCGCAAGCCGAACCAGAGGAGGCAGGCGACATGGAGTCCGCACCGTCCTTCTTGGTAGTGTCAACGATTGTGTCAGCGGGTTCCATACACCTGCTCCTTTGTGTTGTGTGTATACGCGACTGGCTTGCCCGTGCGGATCGTCCA
>CAZBDL010000002.1:0-28992 GCA_964490525.1 uncultured Victivallales bacterium
CGTCGACCGCGACCACGCCTCGGCAATATGGGCAGATGAATTGCATGTTCCCCGATGCCTTCGCACGTCGGGCCGACCCCGGACAGCTTCGCTGACACAACCCGTCAATATACGCGGGGTTGCCGTCGCCAGCCACCCGGAAGGCAAAAAAAGGCGCAGTTTACATTTTCACCGCCGGACGCTATTGGTATGGCCTTGCCGTCCCCCTCCGCCTGCGGGGCGACGGCGGGACAACCTCAACCGGGAGCATGGACCATGGGCGTGGAAGCGGCATTTGTGCTGGGCATGGACTTCGGCAGCAACACGGCGCGGGTGCTGGTGGTCGATGCCCGCACCGGCGCGGAGTGCGGGGTCGGGGTGGCGAACTATCCGAGCGGGGACCAGGGGGTGCTGACCGACCCGGCCAATCCCCATGTCGCCCGCCAGCGTCCCGGCGACTACCTGACGGCGATGGCGGCGGCGACGGCGACGGCCTTGGCCAAGGCGGCGGCCCATCCCGGCTTCTCGGCGGCGGCGGTGAAGGGCATTGGGGTGGACACGACGGGCTCGACGCCGATTCCGGTGGCGGCGGACATGACGCCGCTGGCGGACCTGCCGGCCTTCCGCGACCGGCTCGATGCCCAAGCCTGGATGTGGAAAGACCACACCGGCATGGAGGAGGCGGAGAAGATCACGGCGGTGGCGCGCGAACACCGTCCGGCCTACCTTGCCAAGTGCGGCGGCACCTACTCTTCGGAATGGTTCTTCAGCAAGCTCTGGCATTGCCTGAACGTGGCGCCCGACGTCTTTGACGCGGCCGCCAGCTGGATCGAGTTCGCGGACTTCATCCCCGCCGTCCTGGCCGGCATCCGCCATCCCCAGGCCGTGCGCCGCGGCATCTGCGCCGCTGGCCACAAGGCGATGTACTGCCGGGAATGGGGCGGCCTGCCGGACGCGGACTTCCTGGCGCTGCTCGACGAGCGCCTCGTCTCCCTGCTCCCTCGGCTCTACGCCGAGGCCGTCCCCGCCGACCAGACGGCCGGGCATCTTTGTCCGGAATGGGCCGAAAAGCTGGGCCTGCCGGCCGGCATCCCGATCGCCGTCGGCGCCTTCGACGCGCACTTCGGGGCGGTCGGCTCCGGGGTCGGTCCCGGCCGCCTGGTGAAGATCATCGGCACCTCGACCTGCGACATCATGGTCGCCCCCGACACCACCGCGCTGCCCGACATTCCCGGCGTCTGCGGCATCGTCGACGGCTCCGTCCTGCCGGGGTTCTACGGCATCGAGGCCGGCCAGTCGGCGGTCGGCGACATTTTCAACTGGTTTGTCAGCAAGGCCTGCGCCGCCGACCACACGAAGTTCGCTGAGCTCGAACGCGAGGCCGCCGCGCTCCGTCCCGGACAGAGCGGCCTGCTCGCCCTCGATTGGCACAATGGCAACCGCACCATCCTCGTCGACCCCAAGCTCACCGGCCTGGTCCTCGGGCTCACCCTCCACACCACCCAGGCCGAGCTCCACCGCGCCCTCGTCGAGGCCACCGCCTTCGGCGCCAAGGTCATCCTCGACCGCCTTGCCGAATATGGTGTCGAAGTCCGGGAGATCGTCTGTTGCGGCGGCATCGCCGAGAAGAGCGCCCTGCTCATGCAGATTTACGCCGACATCCTTGGCCGCCCGATGCGCATCTCTGCCTCGGCCCAGGCCTGCGCCCTCGGTTCGGCCATCTTCGGCGCTGTCGTCGCCGGCCTCCATCCCGATGCCGCCGCCGCCCAGCAGGTCTTCTGCCGATTCAAGGACACCGTCTACCGGCCCCGCCCTGACGCCGTCGCCGCCTACCGCCCCCTCTATGAGTTGTACCGCGAGCTGCATGACAGCTTCGGTGTCGCCGGGGTCAGCTTCGACCATGCCCAGGTCATGAAGCGCCTGCTCGCCCTCGCCACCAAGGCCAAGGGCTGACTCCGGGCTCACGCTGGCACGCACTGCAGGGCGTGAAGGCGGCCTTCGCGCCGGCGATGTTCAGGGTGCCGTCATCTGCCAGCGCCCTTCGAGCATCAGCCCGTAGAGGGCGACGGCAATCCCCGAGCGCTCCCCGATATGGCGGCGCAGGGCGCTGGGCAGGATCTCGCAGTCGCGGAGGAACTCCGGCCAGCAGAAGGCCGGCACCTGCTCCAGGACCGGTTTCATGAAGAGGTCGCCGGCCGCCCAGGCGAGGGTGCCGAGGACGATCTTCTCGGGATTGAAGATGTTGATGAACATGCCGATCGCCTGGGCGTTGCGGCGGCACATCTCCGCCCACAGGCCGAGCGCATAGGCATCCCCGGCCCGCACCGCCTTCTCCAGGGCTACCAGGTCGAGGTCCTCAAGCCGTCCGCCTGCCAGGGCGACGACCGGATGCCCGGGCTGTCCGGAAAGCTCGCGTTGCATGCGCTGCGCCAGGGCCCGCCCCCCGCAGAACGCCTCATAACAGCCGCGCAGCCCGCAGTTGCACCGCGGGCCTTCGGGATCGAGGACGACATGGCCCAGTTCGCCCGCGCCGCCGCGGTGCCCGCGCACCAGGCGCCCTTCGGCAATGATGCCGCCGCCGATTCCCGTGCTCATCGTCAGGTAGAGCATGTTCCGGCAGCCCCGCCCGGAGCCGAACATCCACTCGGCGAGCGCCCCGGCGTTCGCGTCGTTGTCGAAGAAGGCCTCGACCCCGAACTCCTCCCCCAGCAGGTCGCGGATCGCCACGCCTCCCCAGTCCTTCATGTTCGGCGACGGCAGCATCATGCCCGCCGCCACGTCCAGCGGCCCGGGTGCGCCAATGCCGAGGGCATGCAGGTCGGCTGGCGCCAGCCCCGCCGCCGCGAGCAGCTCGCGCCCCGCCGCGATCATCTCCGGCACCACCTGGTCGGGGTGGCGTCCGACGGTGGTCACGCGCCGCGAGCCGAGCAGCTCCCCTGAGGCCGTTCCCAGGCAGACCGCCACCTTCGTGCCGCCAATGTCGAAGCCGAGCAGCGGAAAGTCCTTGCCCATCGTCATCGCCCTTCCTGGACTGGAGCTGGATGAACCCTCGGGAAAAACGGCGCAAGATATGCCCGCTTCCCCCGTGAGGCAAGCCCGTCGCCGACCCGTGCCGGGGAATATCCTGCCCCGGCTCCCCCCCGGGGCTTGCGGCGAAGCTCGCGCCACGCTACACTATGCGCGCGGTATTGGCCCATTCACCAAGGGAGCTGGGCATGTTGAGCGAACTGCTGCTGTCGCCGGCCAGCATCGAGAACGGCTTTTACGCCTTCCGGACCAGCGACGCCATCGGCAAGGGCATCGTCGCCCTCCTCTTTTTCGGCTCGATCTTCACCTGGACGATCATGATCGAAAAGGGCATCGCCCTGTACCGGGCGCGCAAGGCCTCCCTCGACTTCCTCCGCCGCTTCCGTGAAAAGGCCTATCCCCTGCACCTGCTGACCGAGGCCGAGCGCAATCCCAGCCCGGTGGCGCGGATCTACGAGAGCGGCGCCGGCGAACTGCTCGCCTTCTATGGCCTCACCCCCGACCAGGGCCTGCGCTACGGTAGCGATCAGGTCCCCCAGAAGAAGCTCTCCACCGCCGAGATCGAGACCGTCCGCAGCTCCCTCGAACGCACCGTCTCCGACCAGATCCTTGCCATCGAGGACCGCATCGGCCTGCTCGCCACCGCCGTCAGCGTCAGCCCCTTCTTCGGCCTCTTCGGCACCGTCTGGGGCGTCATGGTCGCCTTCTGCTCCATGGCCATGCAGGGGCGCGCCGACATCGGCGCCATGGCCCCCGGCGTCGCCGGTGCCCTGCTCACCACCGTCGTCGGCCTCCTCGTCGCCATTCCCTCCCTCATCGGCTACAACCTGCTGACCAACACCATCCGCCAGATAACGGTGTGCATGGACAACTTCGTCGAGGAGTTCATGGCCCAGGTCAAGCTCGAGCAGCACTGAGCCCGGAGGCCCCCATCATGGCACGCCACCGCTCCCAGCTGACGACCATCGGGGACATCAACATGACCCCGCTCATCGACCTGACCTTCCTGCTCCTCATCGTCTTCATGATCACCGCCCCGCTCCTCGAGTACGGCGTCGACGTCTCACCCCCCGAGATGAACGCCGAGCCCCTCCCCGAGGAGGACAGCCGCATCGTCAACCTCAATCGCAACGGCGAGATCGTCTACAACAAGCGCACCGTCACCCTCAACGACCTGCTCCTCGAGCTGACTGCGCTGAGCAAGGGCAATCCGCGGCTGACGGTGCTCGTCCGCGCCGACGAGGAGCGCAAGTACCGCGAGGTCATGGCGGTCATGAAGGCCGTCCGCGCCGCCGGCATCCAGCAGATCTCCCTCGTCACCCAGTCTGAAGGGCAGTAGCCTGGGAAGGCGTTGAGGGTTGAACGTCGGGCGTTCCCTCCGATGGCTTCAGCCGATTCTCGCCCGCTGGCAAATTTCCTGCCGGGCGCGTACACTACCCCCGCATCCTTGCGCTACGCGCCCCCGGGCCCGGGTGGCGGAATGGCAGACGCAACAGACTTAAAATCTGTCGGGGGATCTCCCCGTGCGGGTTCGACTCCCGCCCCGGGCACCAGTTGAATTAGACTCATTTCCCCGCCGGTTACCATGCCGTCGCAAAGGGTGAAATATGGCGTCATGGCCGCAGGATAGGCATACAATAGGCGTACATCCTCTATCCGTCTAGCGCCCCATCCAGTTCCCATGACCACCCCGGGGCAACCCGTTCCGAAAGCCCTGGCAATTGAGGGCGTCATAAAGGGGTGACAGCTCCTGGGTTCATGATGCCTTTCGGAGACGATGCCTGCGTTGGCGAGCCAGTGCGCGCCCACGTCGGATGCCGGGACGGCACGGCGGGAGGCGGAAGGGGCAGGGGGCGGCGAAGATGATGCCGGAGGGAAGGTCGTCCGGGGCGCGGCGGATGCCGTTGCGGGTCTGCATGGCATGCGATCCTCTCGCATGCGCACCGGACATTGGTCCGAAACGAAGACCGCCGCATCGGACCTGAGCCCGAGACGGCGGTCACACTCCGGACGGAGAGAGTAGTTCGAAGGTTGACCGCCTTCGCACATCCGGACCAGGCACCCTGCCCGATCCGAGCCACCGTGGGTTCTCCGGCCCCGGTTGGCAGACCCCTCATGGGGTCACTCCTGATGTGCTACGGAACCATGCCATATTTTGGGGATAAGTCAAGGGAAAATGACGATGCCGACCATGGGCGGGCGAGACGGGTGAAGAGGAGGATGGTGGCGATGCGGTCGTGGGGGAGGGCGAGGAGGCGGGCGGCGGCGCGGGCGTAGTCGGCCATCTGCCCGGCGTAGCCTTGGGCCACCGCGGCGACATCGGCATCGGTCTCGACACGGTTGCTCTTGAAGTCGAGGATCGTGGCGTGGAGGGCGATGCCGTCGGCATCGCGTTCGACGACCAGGCGGTCGAAGCGCCCGCCGACCAGGTGGGGGCCGTCGGCGTCGGTCAGCACCAGGTTGAAGGGGGCCTCGCGCCAGACGTCGGCACGGGGGGCGGTGGCGGGACGGGCGAGGATGCGGCGGACCTCGGGATTGGCCACGCAGGCGCGGAACTGCCGTTCGACCTCGGCAAGGAGGGCGGGTGGATCCACCGATTCCGCCCGCCAGGCGGCCAGGATGCGGTCAAGGTCGGCGTCCTCGAGCCATTCGACCTGCTCGAAGAGCCGATGGATGGCGGAGCCGAAGGCGAGGACGTCGCCGGCCTCGGGCCGGAAGAGCCAGGCGGCGGGGAAGGCGTGCCCCTCGGCCTGGTCCTTGGACGGTTCGCGGCGGGCGACGTCCGCGGCATAGGTTATGCGGATCGGGACGACGGTTTCGCCGGCGTCGTCACCCTTGGTCCGCGGGGGCAGGTGGTCATACCATTGCCGGTCACCGTCGGCGAACCGTTCGGTTGGAGCATCAAGCATGGCGGCAGCGGGTTCAGGCATTGATGGTATGCCGACGGGGGTGATTGCGAGCCGTTGGCGCAACAGATCCGCCTCGCGCATCACGGTGGGGCGGTTCGCACCTTTCGGGATAACCAGGTAAAGGGCGCGCTGGGCGCGGGTGAGGGCGACGTAGAGGACACAGAGCTGGGAAAAGTTGGCGTCGGTGCGGCGGTCTTCGCGGACATCGACGGGGCGGCCCCCGGCGGCCTCGAGGACCTGCTTGCGGGGTGGGGCGAGGACCCAATCGTCCCCGGCCAGGAGCTGGGCATCGCCGGGGCTGGTGAAGCTTTTGGCATTGGGGGAGAAGGGCACGATGACGAGGTCGAAACCAAGCCCCTTGGCCTGGTGGACAGTCATGACGCGGACGGTGCCGGCGGCGGCGCCAGCCTTGACCTGGTAGGCCTGGACATGGTCGATGAAGGCATCGCCGTCACGGACCCCGGTGGCGTCGAACTGTTCGGCGGCCGCGAGCAGTTCGCGCAGACGCTGGCGGCCGTAGGGATCGAGGTTGCCAAGCCGTTTTCCCCAGGCGCGCAGGGTCTCGGCGAAGCCGTCCTGGTGGATAGCGGCGAGGAAGAGTCCGGGCAGGGTGTCGAGGGGCGGCATGTCCGGATGCCTCGCCAGGGGGCTCATCTGGAGGTGGCGCCTGGCCGTGGTGTCGCCGGGATGGGTGGCCTGGCGCACCAGGGCGAGGAGGAGGTTGACGACGGGGCTGTCGACGATGCCGCCGCGGCCCTCGTGCACGACGGGGACATCGGGCAGGCTTTGGCGCAGCGCGTCGACGCAGGCGCGCCCCTCCTGGTTGCTGCGCACGAGGACGGCGGCGGTGAGGCCGTGTCGGGTGGGTTGGACCTCCCTGAGGATGTCCGCGACCGCCGCATGGCCGCCGGGGTCGCCGGCGTCCATGGTGGCCTCGTCGCCATCGGCATCGGGAGGGTGGTTGGACTTGCTCTTGGGGGTGTATTCGCGCAGAGCGGCGAAGCCCTCGCCCTCGCCTTGGCGGGCGCTCTCATGCCGTTGCCAGGCCTGGGTGAAGGCCTCGACTGCGCCGGTCCGCGGCCCCTGCTTCGCCTCTTCGCCGACGAGGCCCTGGTGCCAGGGCGCCAGGCCGTCGAAGACGGCATTGACCGTGCGGATGATGGCGGGGAGGGAGCGATGGCATGCGGCGATCGACTCGCTGGCGATGGCGCGCGGCCCGAGGTCGGCATACTGGTCCTGGATCTGCTTGAACAGCCGGTGGTTGCCGCCGCGCCAGCCATAGATGGACTGCTTGACGTCGCCGACATAGAAGAAGGAGCGGTCCTCGCGCTGGACGACCTCGTCGATGAGGTTGGCGAGGGCGGCCCACTGGGTGTCGCTGGTGTCCTGGAACTCGTCGAGGAGCCAATGGTCGAGGCGGGCGTCGAGGCGGTAGTCGATGTAGAGGCGGTTATCGGTGCGCTCCGGCTGCCGGCTCGGGCTGAGGCCGTCCTCGCCGAGGAGGCGCGAGAGGTCCTCGAAGGTGAGGCGCCCGCCCGTCCTCAGGGCCTCGTCGTAGAGCAGGCCGTAGCGGGCGAGGATGGCACCAAGGCCGTGCGACCGTTTGGTTGCCCGCCCGACTTCGATGCGGATCAGGCGGGCGAGGGCGGCGCGCAGTCCGGGCCAGAGGTCGGGGGGGATCGTGAAATCCCGCCGGTTGTAGGTCAGGACGGGGGAAGCAGGGCTGGTCACGGCCGGAAAGAGCTGCGGCCAGATCGTGTCATTGGGCTTGGGCCATGGCTTGTCGTCGGCGTGCTCCAAGGCGGCCTTGGCGATGTCGCCGCAGATCTCGCCGCCTTTGCCGGCCCCGCTGGCATTTGCCAATCGGTCCGGCAGGTCGGCGGGGATGTCGGCCTCGGGCAGGAGGGCTTCATCCCACCAGCGCTGGCCATCGGGCCAGATGCGGGCGGCATCGCCCCAGCGCCATCGGCCATGGCCATGGTGCCGGTAGAAGCCGTAGTGGGCCTCGATGAGCCGGACGAGGACATGCTCGAGGGATTTGCCTTCCTGGCCGAAGTCGGCGAGGCGGAAGTCGTCGAGGAAGCTGTTGGCCTCGTCGGCGGGGGCGGCGGGACGGCGCGCCGGATCGAAGATGCGGGCCAGGATGGCCCGGCGCAGGGCTTCGGCCTCGCCGCCGTCGCCGTCCATCGGCTGAGTGTCGGGGGAGATGCCGAGTTCGAGGGGGAAGGCGCGGACGACGCCGAGGATGAAGCTGTCGAGGGTGCCGATGCGCAGGCGGTGGCCGTGGTCGAGGAGGCGGCGCAGGAGGGCGACATAGGCCTCGGGGCGGTCCGGCGGCGCGGGAAGGCCTTCCTTCTTGATGATGGCGGCGGTGGTGGCGCGTTCGCGGTGGTCCTGGGCCGCGAGGCAGAGGCGGTCGACGATCTTGTCGAAGATCTCGCCGGCGGCCTTGCGCGAGAAGGTCAGGGCGCAGATGCGGTCGGGCGCGACCTCGGCGGCGAGCAGGCCCAGATAACGGTGGGCGAGGCGGAAGGTCTTGCCGGTGCCGGCCGAGGCGGCGATGGCGCGGTTGCGGATGGGGCTCATGGCGTGGCCTCCCATGGCGGCGGCGGCACGCGGAGGGTTTTCGTCGGGTCATCAAGGAGGAGGGCCCCGAAGTCGTCGTCGTAGGCGACCTTGCCCGGCGGCCAGAAGACACCGTTCATGATCCGTTGGACGACGGCCTCGGCGCAGGCCATGGCCGCGGCATGGAGGGCGTCGTGGTAGGCGTCCCAGCGCAGGAAGCCGGTTTCGCCGAGGGCCAGGGGCAGGCAGACATAGCCGAGGCAGACGCTGTCGCCGAGCTTGTCCTTGACCATCTCTCGATAGAGCGGCAACTGCAGGTCGGCCCAGCGCTTGCCCTTCTTGGCGGTGGCGGCCTTGCCTTTCCTGGGCGTGCCCTTCGTTGCGGGGGCGGGAAGATGCGCCGCGGGGTCGTCGATCAGGTCTGCGGGAACTTCGGCCTCGGGCAGGTCGCCGTCGGGGCGTGGTGGCCCGAGGTGCGCCTTGTCCGGCGGGTCGGCCTTGTTCGAGGTCTTGTAGTCGAGGACGCAGATCGTGCCGTCTCGCCGGTGCCGGTCGATGCGGTCGATACGGCCCGTGATGACCATGCCGCCAAGAACGAGCCGCTGCTCCTGCTCGCACGCCTCCGCGAGGATGTCCCAGCCCGATTGATGCCATTGGACCTGGCGATGGGCGAGTGCCCGGAGCCGCTTGGCGGCGCTGTGCCGGGCGAGCTCGACGCCGAGCCAGGGCCTGGCCCCGTAGCGGGCGCGGACCTGCTCGTCCAGCAGCGCGGCCAGCTGGGTTCCCAGGATGTCGCCATCGCCGCTGGCCCAGAGCTTCCGGTCCTTGGCCATCATTTCGAGCACTGCGTGGATCAGGCTGCCAAAGGCCATGGCGTCGGGCTCGCGCGACCGGTCGTCCACGGCGGCCATGCCGAGGACATGGCGCAGGTAGAAGCGCAACGGACAGGCGAGATAGTCCTTGAACCGGGTGGGGGTCATGCTGTGGGAGCGCTGGCGGTTGATGGTGTCCGCCGGCACGAGCGCGGGGTCGAGAGGGAAGCTGATGCTGAAGGGGGCCGAGGCGCGGGCGGGATCGGGATCGCGGAAAAGGGCTTGGGCGCGGGCGATGAGGGCCGCGTCGGGGCAGCGGAAGAGCAGGCGCGAGGGACGCAGGGGATCGCCGGCGATGGAGGTCTTGCCGACGAGCAGAATGACTCGCCCGGAGCCGTGGCGTTGCCGGGTCAGGGCGGTGAGGACATAGGCGTCGCGGGCCAGCCGCAAATGGTCGTCGCGCAGGCCGAGCAGGTGGCGCAGGGTGTCGGGGAGGAAGAGGTCGCCAACGTGCCCGTCCGGCACCATGCCCTCGTTCATGCCGGCCACGAAGAGGAGGGGGGCCGGATTCCAGGCCAGCTCAAGCCAGCCCTCGAGGTCGAGGTGCTCGCGGCGGCGTTCCGGCTTGACGGTGGCGTCCTGGAGGCGAGCCAGCAGGGCTTCGTCGGCGTGGTCGCTGGCCTGCCCTGCGGCGAGGGCCCCGGCGAGTTCGCGCAGGGCCGCGTCAAGGGCGGCGACAGCCTGGCGGAAGGCGGTGTCGACGGGATCCCCGTCCTTGAGCTGGCGTGGCGCGTAGATCTCCTGCAGGATCTCGCGCAGGGCGGCGGCGAGGTCGGCGCCCTGGAGCGCCTGGCGCCATTGCCGCACGCGATCAAGGGCAGCCTCAAGATGACGGGGCGAACCTGTCTTGGCCAGGGGGCGGGGAACCATGTCCGCAAGCAGGACCGGCAGGAAAGCGGCCTGGTAGGCGTCCAGCTCGGCCAGCATCGTGGCCCCGTTGGCGCCAACCCCGGCCAGGATGTCGGGATGGCGCAGCAAGGTGGCGACCTCGGCGTACCCGGGATGGCGGCGCAGGTCGAGCAGGGCCTGAACGAGACGGAAGAGGGCGGTCTCGGCGAGGCGGCGGTTTTGCGGATCGAAGGCGGGCAGGCCGATGGCGGCGAGTTCACGCTGGAGCGGGGCGACGGTCTCGCGGTCGGGCACGCCGAGCGCCAGGCAGGGACGCAAGGCAGCGTCCGGCGGCGGGGCGGCCGCCAGGCCCGCCGCGACCGCCTTGGCGATGCGCGACGCCTGATCCTCGGGCGTGGCCTCAAGCCAAAGATCCTCCTCCGCCAGCGCGATCGGGCGTGCCTGCCAAGCCTCGGGCAGGGGGCGGCCCCAGTCGTCGAAGGCCGCGGCCTCCTCCTCCGGGGCGGCGACCAGGAGGTCGACGAGCCCCCCGCCGTCGGCCCATGTTCCGAGCAGGGTCATGAAGAGACGGGGAGGATCGGGCACGCCCGCCACGACGACCCGCCGCACCGCCGGCGGGAGCTGGCCCCGGGCGGCATGGGCGAGCTTGCGGGTGAGTGGATCCGCCAGGCCCCAGGTCGCCAACTGAACGGCATGACGGCGCTCCAGCTCGGCCATCGCGAGCCAGCGTTCCAGCTCCTCGATCTCCGTGCCGCGGGCGGCCACATCCGCCATGGTCAGGCCACCGTCGGCCAGTTCCTGGCGCAGTTCCTGGAGGCGGCGCGCAACCTGTAGCGCCCAGCCGACGCCTTGGGATTGGCCCTCGTGCGCCCCGAGGAAGGCGGAGAATTCGCCGGGCGCGCAGGCCGTCAGGACCGCGACCCAGGCCAGCAGTCCCTGGAGCCCCGTGGCGACGTCCGCCGCCGACGGCGGCTCCAGCAGCACCGGCGGGGTGACGATTTCCGGCCCCAGCAGGGCGATGCCCCGCGCCTCGGCGGCCAGCGGCAAGGCGGCCCGCAGGCGCCAGCTCGACTGACGGGTCGGCACCACGACCATCGTGTCCCGCAGGTCGAGCAATCCCGCGTCCGCGCCTGTCAGCAGATGCGTCGGCACCGTGTCGCACAGGGGCCGGTCCCATCCCAGGAATGTCCGCTGCCTGGCCATCGCCTCGTCCTCGTCTCGTCCCTGGTTCATGCCCGCTTCCTGTTCAGTCCTCGTACGACTCCGGTGGCTCGGGCCCGTTCGGACGCTCCAGGCTTTGGCGTCGGTATTCGCTCGGCGGCATGCCGGTGTGCTTCTTGAACATCTTGGAGAAGTAGTAGACGTCGCGGAAGCCAACCTGCTGGGCGATTTCGTCGAGGCGGGCGTCGCGCCCCCAGAGCAGCTCCTTGGCGCGCTCGATCCGGCGATGCAGGCAATACTGGATCGGCGAGAAGCCAAGGCGGCGCGCGAAGAGGTTCGAGAAATAGGTCGGATGCAGGTGCGCGACCTTCGCCAGGCGCGGCAGCGTCAAGGGCTCCGCCAGGTGCTCCTCAATGTGCGCCAGCACCCGCCGGAACAGCATCAGGTTCTCGATTTCCCCCGGCGGCGGTGGCGTCTCCCCCGGCGACATGCAGTGCGCCAGCAGCAGCCGGGCCGCCGCGTCCGCCGCAAAGCGTGCTGCCGAGTCCTGCGCGCAATAGCCCGCGATTAGCGCCTCGAACAGGGCCTCCGCGTGGCCTGGATCCGGAAGCCGTGCCTCGTATTGGGGGCGCACCAGGTCGAAGAGGTGCAGCGCCCCCAGCACCCGCGCGTTGAGGTGCACCCAAAGCTGGTCCATCGACTGTGCGCACTCCGTCTCCAACAGGCTGGTGTGCGCGGGGATCAGATAGAGGAAGCCCGGGCGCAGGCGGAATTCGCGGCCATGATGGCGGACGATCCCCGCGCCCTCCTTGACCAGGTACAGGCGGCAATACGGGATCTGCGACTTGCGGTAGCGCCACCAGGGGCCGCAGAGCGTGCGGTCCGCCTTGATGATGCTCAGGCGGAGCGTCGCCAGCAGGTCGTCGAGGGTCGCCCGGGATTCCGTCGGCATGGTCCATGCCCTGGATGGTGAAGCTGTATTTTGTCCATCCCTAACATACGTCCCGGGCATGCCCTTGCCAAGGCCGGTGGCTTGCTTCCCCGCCGCCGAGGCGTACATTTCCCCTCCCGTCGGGGCGTAGCGCAGCCTGGCTAGCGCGACTGCTTTGGGAGCAGTAGGTCGCGAGTTCGAATCTCGCCGCCCCGACCATTTATCCTTGCCGCGCCGCGGCATGGCCAGCCAAGCATGGGACGCGGCCATGTCCCATGGTTTGCTGCGCTTCCTGCCGGGTAGGACCCGGGCCGGGCCGTCACTCCTGGGACGACTCGCGGGTGCCGTTGCGCTGGGCCCAACGGGGCTTGGGCTTGGGGCGGGGAACGGCGGGATCGGCCTTGAAATGCAAGTCGCGGTCGCCGACCAGGGGCCGCAATTCGGCGAGCAGGGCGGGGGAGACGGCGACGCGGTGGGTTGCGCCGGCCTCGACGAAGGCGATCTCGCCGTTGGCGCAGGTCAGGCAGAAGACCAGCAGGGTCGGGCCGGGATGCCGGCGGCACAGGTCGCGGATGCCTTCCAGGAACCCGGTCCGGAGCGATCCCTCGTAGAGGCGCAAATGCAATTCGAGGGTGTGCCGGGCCGGAGCCTCGGCCAAGGGGATGACCCGCTCGACGAGGATGCGCGCCTTGGCGCTCTCGTCGTCGCGTTCAAGGACACCCTCGACGAAGACCGGGGCCTCCATGGCGAGGACCTCCCTGGCCTCGGCCAGAGGATCGCGCTCCCCGCCATTGGCCGGAGCCTCCTCGCCCTCGTTCTGCTTGCGCGAAAAGACCAGGCATTCCATTGAGCTTTCCAGGTCCTCGAGGGTGAACACGGCGAAGGGGTTGCCTGCCTTGGACTGCTTGAAGTGGAGGGCGGTGACGATGCCGCCAGCCTTGACGCCGTGCTGTCCGACGAGCTGCCCGGCCTGGGCGAGGGAATGACTGGCGTAGATGCGCAGGGTGCGGGCATGCTCGCCCAGGGGATGACCGCTGACATAGAAGCCGATGAGGGCCTTCTCGTCGGCGAGCATCTCCCGCTCGTGGTATTCGGGGAGGTCGGGGACGGGGACCTCGTCGAAGGCGGCGGCCGCGGCGGTGTCCATGAGGTCGAACAGGGACCCCTGGCCCTGCTCGCGGTCGCGGACCTTCTCCTGGGCGCGGGCGATGGTCGGCTCGATGATGGCGACGAGCTGGGAGCGGCGCAGGCCGAAGGCGTCGAAGGCGCCGGTGCGGGCGAGGCATTCGAGCATGCGGGCATTGACGGCAGTGCCGACGCGTTCGCAGAAGTCGACGAGGCTGGTGAAGCGGCCTTGGGTGCGGGCGGCGATGACCGCCTCGGCGGCGGCGGCCCCGACGCCCTTGATGGCGGCGAGGCCGAAGCGGATGGCGTCGCCGTCGACGGTGAAGGCGCCGACGCTGACGTTGACGTCCGGGGGCAGCACGCGGATGCCCATCTCGCGGCATTCCTGAATGAAGAAGGCGACCTCCTCGGCGCTGTCGATCTTGTTGGTGAGGACGGCGCACATGAAGGCGACGGGATGATGGGCCTTGAGGTAGGCGGTCTGGTAGGCGAGGATGCCGTAGGCGGCGCTGTGGGACTTGTTGAAGCCGTAGCCGGCGAACTTCTCGATCTTCTCCCAGATGGCCTGGGCGACGCCGGGGCGGAGGCCGCGGGCGGTGCAGCCGGCGACGAACTTGTCGTGCTGGTCGGCCATCTCCTTGACCTTCTTCTTGCCGATGGCGCGGCGAAGGATGTCGGCCTGGCCGAGGGAGAAGCCGGCGACGCGCTGGACGACCTGCATGATCTGCTCCTGGTAGAGCATGATGCCGTAGGTCTCGCGCAGGATCGGCTCCATGTCGGGATGGTCGTATTCGATGGCGGTCTGTCCGGACTTGCGGGCGATGAAGTCGCCGATGAACTGCATCGGGCCGGGGCGGTAGAGGGCGATGAGGGCGATGATGTCCTCGATGCGTCCGACGCCGAACTTCTTGCACAGCTCCTGCATGCCGCCGGACTCCAGCTGGAACACGGCGACCGTGGCACCGCGGTTGAGCAGCGCATAGGTCTCGGGGTCGTCGAGCGGAATGCGGCGGATGTCGATGTCCGGCCCGCCGGTGCGGCGCAGGATGTCGACGGTGTCGCGGATGATCGTCAGGGTGCTCAGCCCGAGGAAGTCCATCTTCAGCAGGCCGAGGTTCTCGCAGGGGGCGGCGGCGTACTGGGTGATGACCTCGCCCTCGGCACCGCGGGCGAGGGGGACGAGGTTGTGGAGAGGCTGGTCGCCGATGATCACGCCGGCGGCATGAATGGTCATGTTGCGGTTGAGGTCCTCGAGCGGACGGGCACCGTCGATGACCTCGTGGACCTTCTCCTCCGTCTCGTACATCTGGCGCAGCTCGGGGGACTGCTCGAGGGCCCAGTCGATGCCGCTTTTCTTCTTGCCGGTCTTGGCGTCCTTCGGAGCCGGCTGGTCGGTGACCAGCTTGGTGATGCGGTCGCCCTCCTGGAAGGACAGGCCGAGGACGCGGGCGGTGTCCTTGATCGCGGCCTTGGTCTTGAGGGTGCCGTAGGTGCCGATCTGGGCGACGCTGTCCCGGCCATACTTGTTGCGGACATATTCGATGACTTCGCCGCGACGGCGCTCGCACAGGTCGATGTCGAAGTCCGGCGGGCTGATGCGCTCGGGATTGAGGAAGCGCTCGAAGAGCAGGCCGTAGCGCAACGGCTCGACGTCGGTGATGCCAGTGGCGTAGGCGACCAGGCTGCCGGCACCGCTGCCCCGCCCCGGCCCGACCGGGATGCCCTGCTCGCGGGCGTGCTTGAGGAAGTCCCAGACGACCAGGAAGTAGCTGGTGTAGTTGGCGTTGTCGATGACGTCCAGCTCGTGGCCCAAGCGGGCGGCGACGGTCTGCCGCAGGGGATTGTCGTCCGCCGCGTCGACCTCGAACCCGTAGCGCTCGCGGATGCCCTCGGCGCAGACGCCGCGCAGGTAGGCCTTGCGGGTGAGGCCGGCGGGAACCTCGTAGACGGGGTAGTGGTTGACCTCGGGAACGAAGGGGATCTCGACGTTGCACTGCTCGGCGACGCGCAGGGTGTTGCGCAGGACCTCGGGGTGGTCCGAGTAGCGCATGGCCATCTCCGGGCCGCTTTTGAAGTAGAACTCGTCGTTCGGGAAGCGCATGCGCTTCTCGTCGGCAACGACGCTGCGGGTCTGGATGCAGAGCAGCAGGTCGTGGGCCTTGGCGTGCTCGCGGCGGAGGTAGTGGACATCGTTGGTGGCGACCAGCGGCACGTCGAGCTCGCGGGCCAGGACGAAGAGCTCGCGGTTGACCAGGGCCTGGTCGGCCATGCCGTGGTCCATCGTCTCGAGAAAGAAGTGTTCGCGCCCGAAGATGTCGAGGTATTCCCCGGCGGCGCGGCGCGCGTCCCGGGGGCGGTTGCGCAGGAAGGCCTCGGCGATCTCGCCCTTGAGGCAGGCGCTCAGCGCGGTCAGGCCGGCCGCATGCTCGGCCAGCAGCGCCTTGTCGACCCGCGGCTTGTACCAGAAGCCCTCCAGGTTCGCCGCGCTGACCAGTCGGCACAGGTTCTGATAGCCGGCAAAGTCGCGCGCCAGGACCACGAGGTGGTGGCCGCGCGTCTCCGGACGGTGTGGGTCCTTGTCGAAGCGCGTCGTCGGGCTGACATACATCTCGCAGCCGAGGATGGGCTTGATCCCGGCCTTGCCCATCTCCTGGTAGAAGTCGATCGCCCCGCCCATCGAGCCATGGTCGGTCATGGCCACCGCCGGCATGCGGCACTCGCGCGCCATCTCGACCAGGCCGGCGATCGAGGCCGCGCCGTCGAGCAGGCTGAAGTCGGTATGGACATGGAGATGGACGAACTCGACGGACATCGCGGACTTCCCGTACGGAGAGTGGCGTGGGCCTCGCCCAGGGGCGGCGGATCCCACCCCGAACTATCCGGCCCAGGCCCCGAAAGTCAACCCCGAAAATTACTTGTCGACGTCAACTCCCTGGCCGGGCGGGACATAAACTTTCCCAGGCGTCGGCTAGCCGCAGCAGGTGGCACAGGCCTCGGCGAAGACGGCGAGGCCCTCGCGCAGGGCGTCCTCGGTGATCGAAAGCGGGGGAGAGATTTTCAGGCATTCGCCGCCGACGCCGACCGGGGCGAACATCAGCAGGCCGCGGCGGAAGCAGGCCTCGTTGATGCGCAGGGCCAGCTCGGGGTCGGGCTCGCGGGTGCCGGGCTTGACGGTGAGGACGCCGGCGACCAGGCCGCGGCCACCACAGACGTGGCCAAGGACGCGGGCATGGCGGCGCTGGATCGGCAGCAGGCCCTCGTACAGGAGGGTGCCGAGGCGGGCGGAGTTGGCCACCAGGTTTTCCTGGTCGATGATCTCCAGGCAGGCGATGGCGCCGGCGACGCAGACCGGGTTGGCGGAGTGGGTCGAGGTCATGGCACCCGGCGGGTAGAGATCCATGACCTCGGGGCGGCCGAGGACGGCGGCCACCGGCATCGCCCCGCTCAAGCCCTTGCCGCAGGCGATCAGGTCGGGAACGATGCTGTAGTGCTCAAACCCCCATGGACGGCCGGTGCGCCCGAAGCCCGCCTGCACCTCGTCGAAGATCAGCAGCGCGCCATGGCGGTCACACCAGGCGCGAAGTTCGCGCGCGTACTCCATCGGCATGAAGTCGGGGCCGACCCCCTGATAGGTCTCCGAGATCACCGCGCAGACCTGTGCCGGGTCGACGCCCTGCTCTGCCAGCGATTCGGTGAACAGCGTCCAGCGCGTGTCCGGATTCTTGAAGCCGTCCGGGAACGGCACCTGCACGAAGCTCGGGTCGAGGTCGCCGATCCACTGTTTCAGCCGCGGCATGCCCCCGGCGAGCTGTGCCCCCAGGGTGCGCCCGTGGAAAGCATTGCGGAACGAGACGATGATCCGCTTGGCCGGATCGATGCGCCGTCCCCAGGTGCGCGCCAGCTTCAGGGTGTTCTCCACCGCTTCCGCCCCCGTCGACAGCAGGAACACCTTCTTCAGCGGGGCTGGCGCACGCTCGACCAGCAGGCGCGCCAAGCGCGCCCGTCCAGCATGCGGAAAGCAGTACGTCGCCAGCAGCGGCGCGTCCACTGCCGCCCGCAATGCCGCCCGCATGTGCGGATGCCCATGCCCGGCATTGGTGATCAGCACCCCGCTCGACCAGTCCAGCCAGCGGTTTCCCCAGGCATCCGCCACTGTGCAGCCCTCCGCCTGCGACCAGACCACTGGCGGCTGCCCCTGCATCGACGCCGGCTCGTCCGCCATCAGCGCCTCAAGGATCGGCAGCGATTCCGGTACCGGCAACGGGGTGACGATCCGACGGTGCGCCGTTTCCACGCGTTCCGTCGCCTGCGGGGTCAGCGAATACTTCCCGGCCATGGCTTGGTGCCTTTGCTTGGATGGTGGGAAATGGGCCTGTGAGGTGGGTTTCGGCGAATAATATCGCATTGCGATATAATATAGTCAAGCCATTCGAGCGTGCCGTTGGGGCGGCGGGTTGGTGGGGCCAGGAGGAGAGGCTATTTCGGCATCTTCTCGGAGTACTTGCCTGTTGCCAATGGGTCGAAGAGGGTCAAGGTGGTGCTGAAGGCCGTACCGTTGATGACCACCTCGACGACCACGTTCTCTTCGGCATCGGCCAGGGCGCCAAGGTCCATGGCCGCGACCTTGAGCGTCATCTTGCCCTTCTTGGTGTCGTATTTGAAGGCGCGCAGGACGTCGGTGGGAGATTCGTCCTTGACGGCCTTGCCCATGCCGATGATGGTGACGCCGGTGGCGGCGTCGACCTTCCTTGTCCCGGCGATGAGGAGCGTGGCATCCTTGTCGAGAAGGACATTGTCCAGGGTGTCGAGCAGGCGGATGCGGACGGAGTCGCCGGTGGCATAGGAGAGCACCGGCGAGGCAAGATAGAGCTGGAGCTGGGCACTGTCGAGGCCGACGCCCTTGCGGATCAGCTTGGCCTTGGCCGCCGCAAAGCCGGTGTTGTGATAGCCGGTGAGGATGTTGAACTTGCCGTCGGCCCCAAGGTATTCCTTGATGCGTCCAGCCATGTCGCCCAGTTGGAGGAGATTGGAGAGTTCGCCGGGAACGGCGTCGATCAGCGTGTCGTACTTGGTCTTGATCTTGACCAGCTGCTTGTCGGCCAGGAGCTTGACATCGTGGACCACCGGGTCGACTTCGTCCGGCACGCTTTTGTAGGTGTAGAGGACGGGGCTCTTGACGGTCCATTCTCCCGGGCCGACGACAATTTCCTTGCTGCCCAGGGCGAGGCGGAAGGTGTCGACGGTCGGGTCGAAGGCAAGGCCCGTGCAGCGGTCGGCATTGTAGAGGACGGTGGCCGACCACGAATCCCGGCCGGGAACGCCGCACCGGAGGCCCTGCTTGAGCACGAAGAAGTTGGCGCCCAGCGACTTGGTGTCGCCGCCGCCGGCCCCCATGACGACGATGTCGGCATTCAGGACGATGACCTCGGGCGGGTCCGTCCCGGAATCGGTGGCGGTGAAGGTGACCGGATAGATGCCGACCGGCGCGGTGGGGGTGCCCGAGAGTTCGCCGCTGGTGATGTTGTAGGCGATGCCGGTGGGCAAGCCGGTGGCGGTGTAGGCCATGTTCGAGCTGGGATTCCTGCCGCCAACTACCAGGGTGACGGCTGGCAGGTTGGTGTAGGGGACATTCCGGATGCCGGCAGGCAAGCCATAGTATTCCCAATAGAGTTCGCTGACGGGCGAGGGCGCGATGATCATGTGCTGGGAGAAGGTGATGGTGTCGGTGCCGTCGTTGGCGGAGACCTCGACCAGGAAGGTGCCCGGGGTGGTGGGGGTGCCGGTGACCGCGCCGGTCAGGGAATCGCAGGCAAGGCCCGGGGGCAGGCCCGCGGCGGCATACGTCACGGTGGTCACGGCACCGTCCTCGGCAAGATACTGGTCATGATAGGACGAGCCGACCTCGCCGTTGTCGAGCAGCAGGTTGGTGAACCGGAAGGCGCTGGTTGCGGGCAGGATGGTGATGCCGATGATCTTGGCCGTCTTGGTGTCGTCGCTGGTGTCGTAGGCGGTCATCACCACCGGGAATGTGCCAGCCTCGCCCGGAATGCCGGAGACAGCCCCGGTTGTCCCGTTCAGGTCGAGGCCGAGCGGCAGCCCCTCGGTGATGTAGGTGAAGGGGCCGGTGCCCCCGGCCACGGTGATGGTGAAGGCATAGGCCTGGCCGACGGTGCCATCGGCCATGGCGTCGAGGGGGAAATAGATGGCCTCGTTGCCGACGTCCGAGACTTGCATGACGAAGTCCAGGTCGATGGTGCCGGTGTCGTCCGTGGCCTGGAAGAGCACATGCGCATTGGTGCTGGCGGTGGGGATGCCGGTGATGAAGCCGGTCTCCGGATCCAACGTCAGGCCATCAGGCAGGGGCTGGGGATTGGGGACGGCCGCGAAGGTCACCGGACCGGTGGCGTTGGCCACCACCAGCCGGGTGTTGTAGTTGCTCTTGGTGGTGGCATGAGGCAGGTCGGTGGTCAGGAAACGGAAGACACCGGGGGCGGCGGTCAGCGACAGCGACAGACCCAGGCAGGCCCAGATCAACATCGCCACCTGGGCAGCTTTTCGGATGGCGGCAGGCATGATCATTCCTCCATGTTGCAGGCTGTCCCGTGACAGCCGCGGATTTCGATTTGCCTGTGTGGCGTAGGTTGGTAGCGTGGGCTATGGCCCCTGGGGCGGCGGGTCGGTGCGGAAGGGCCAGGTGTCGCGGCCGAGGCCGTTGTCGAGCACCAGGTTGTGCGCGACATTGTGATCCCATCCCGTGGGCCAGGTCGACGGCATGATCACGGTCACCTGGCTCTGGCCGGTGTCCACCTCCATGCAGCTCTTTTCGGCGACCTCCTTGACGTCCGCATAGCGCAACGGCAGGAGGATCTTGAGCTTCTTAGCCTTGACGATGCCCTTGCTGACATATTCGAGCCAGACCTTGGGCTTCTTGTTCCCGAAGCGGGCGCCACGCAGGATGAAGGTGTCCTCGAGGCCGGCGCTGGTGATGGTGCCGTCCATCCCGTTCGGGCCGCCATAGACGCCGGTGATGTCGGGCGGGGCGATGACGACGTCGCCGGCGTCGGCCTCGACCAGCTTTGTGCCATCGGCCTTGACGGTGCTGACGCGCAGTTCGCCGTCGAGCGGGGCGATGGGATTTTCGCCGAAGTATCGGGCGCAGGTCTGGGTCTTCGGCACGAGCTTCTTGTTGAAGAGGGCGATCTTGCCCTTCCACTCGCAACGCAGGACATTCTCCGGGAAGAGGGCGGTCAGGACCTTGGCCGTCTTGCCCTTGGGCAGGAGCTTGACCGGGTCGGTGTAGCGGCCAACGACCTTCGGCTTCTTGATGAAGTCCTCGTCGAGGCCCGTGACGTCGCCGGCATTGACCTGGAAGGTCTGGCCGACGGTCAGCGCCGAGCCCGTGTCGCGGGCCAGGAAGACGTCGCTTGCCGCATTGGCGTCGCTGTCCACCAGGGTTGAGGCGCGGCTGGCGAAGGCGACCAAGGTGCCGTCGCCTGAGATGGCGGGGTCAATGCAGCCACTGTTGGCCTCGGCCCCGAAGGTGGAGACGCTAAGCCGGCGGGAGCGGGCGGTCAGGCGGTCATGGACGAACACGTCGGCAAAGCCGTTGCCGTCGCCGTCGACCAGGTTGGTGGCGTCCGAGCTGTAGACCACGAACCGGCCGTCCGCCGAGATCTGCGGATCGTTGCTGTCGCCGTCAGGTTGCGCGCCATCATCGGTGCGCATGCGCTCGGTAAGGCCATTGGCCAGGTCGCGGACAAAGATGTCGCGATGCCCGAGGGTGTCGTTGTCGGGGCCTTCCAGGTTGGTGGCGTCCGAAGAGAAGGCGACGAAGAGGCCGTCGGCGCTGAGCGCAGACGCAAAGCTGGCGCCGTTGGCCTCGACGTCCGACGGGCCGAGGCTGACGCGGACGGTACTGCCGATGGCACGGTCGCGGAGGAAGATGTCCTCGGTGACGTTGGTGTCGTCGGCGACCAGGTTGTCCGCATAGGACATGAAGCTCACGCGCTGCCCGTCATTGCTGATCGTGGGCGTTCCACTGCCGTCGTTGCCGGCGGTGCCGGCGGTGGAGCAACTGACCAGTTCGGTGGTGGCGGCCGTGCGGTCGCGGAGGAAGACCTGATAGCCGGTGGTGCCGCCAGGGACGAGGTTGGTGGCATTGGTGGCGAAGGCGACATGGCGACCTGCGCCTGAGACGGCAGCCGTCTCGCAGTCGCCATTGCCCTGGGCCCCGTCGTGCGCCAGGCTGACGCGCTCGATCGTCCGGTTGTCCCAGTCGTACAGGAAGACGTCGGAATTCCCATTGGTGTCGCCGGCAACCAGGTTGGTGGCGTTGGAGATGAAGACCGCGCCGTTGCCGTCGGCGGACAGGGCCTGGGCCCAGCTGTCGCCGTTACCTTCGGTGCCGGCGCCACTGACGCTGATCCGGCGCAGTTCGCCGCTTGGCCGGTCGAGCATGAAGACATCCTGCCAGCCGCCGGTGTCGCCCTCGACCAGGTTGTCGGCGGCACTGGTGAAGAGGATGCGGTTGCCGTCGGCGGAAAGTCGGGCGTCATCGCTCTCGCCGTCTCCTTCCGCCGCGGGCAGTTCGCTGGCCCGGGCGGTGACCCCACCATTTGGGATGTGGACGAAGGCGTCGGCGACGCCGTTGTTGTCGGGGACGACGAGATTGCTGGCGACGGAGATGAAGGCGACGGCCTGGCCGTCGTCGCTGAGGACTGAGAAGCTGGCCAGGCCATTGCCCTCGGTGCCGTCGCTGGCGACGCTGGCGCGGCGGGTGGTTTTCTTGGCGACCTCATGCACGAAGACGTCGGCGACGCCGTTGGTGTCGTCGGCTACCAGGTTTGTGGCCCGCGAGGAGAAGGTGACGAACTTGCCAAGGTCGGAGATGGCGCAGGCCGTCGAGGGGTCGTCGGCCTCGGCCCCGTCCGGTCCGACGCTGACCCGCATGGTCTTCTGGGTGTCGCGCTGGTGGCGGAAGACGTCCATGGCGCCGTTGGTGTCGCCGTCGACCAGGTTGTCGAAGGTGCTGGCGAAGGCGATGAAGTTGCCGTCCGGCGAAATGGCGCACCAGGCGCACCCTTCCCCGCCCTCTCCCTGACCGCCGCCGCTGACGACGCTGGCCCGCCAGGCCTTGAGCTGGGGATGGTCGGCGTCGACGACGAAGGTGTCGATGGCATTGTTGCTGTCGCCATTGACCAGGTTGCTGGCGGCGGAAAGGTAGGCGACATACTTGCCGCTGCGCGAAATGTCCACCCCCCCATAGGCGGTGCCGGCGACCGGGCCGGAAGCGGCATTCGCCTCGGCGTTCTTGTCCTTGCTGACCAGGATCGTGGCACCGGTGTTCCGGTCGTGCCGGAAGATGTCCCGGAAGCCGTTGGTGTCGTCTGTCACCAGGTTGGTCGCGTCGGCGGCGAAGGCGACATATCGGCCATCCCCGGAGATCCTGGCGTTGAGCGAGTCGTTGTTGGCCTGGACACCGGCCGAGCTGACGCTGACCCGGGTGGTCTCGTCGCTGTCGCGGTCATGGACGAAGATATCGTCGTTGCCCAGGGTGTCGCCAGCGACCAGGTCGCTGGCGGCGGAGGTGAAGGCGACGAGCTGGCCGTCGTCCGAGATCGACGGGCCATAGGAGGCGCCGTTGCCTTCGTCGCCATTGCTGGCCACGCTGACCCGTTCGACGGCGCCGGTTTGCCGATCCAGGACAAAGACGTCCGAGGTGCCGTTGGTGTCGCCGGGCACCAGGTTGTCGGCGCCGGTCGAGAAGGCGACGAAGCGTCCGTCGCCGGAGATGGCGACGTCCTCGACGGCGGCATTCGCCCCGATGGCCTGCCCGAAGGAGACCCGCTCGATGCCCAGGTTCTGTCCCCAGACGGCCGTCGTGGCCGCGATGGCCATCGCCACGCCAAGATGGAGCTTCATGATGCCGGTCTCCTCCTCTGATGGTTCACGCTGGCGATGCCGTGACCGGCAAAGCTTCAGATTTCACCTCATCGTTTCCATGTCATTCCGCCAACACTGTTCTTTTCCGGGGCGGAGCTGGAACCCGCCAGGATTCCCGATGGCATCCTGGCGGAGTTCGCCAGCCTGCTACGGCAGCTTGGTCTTGCCGGGGAAGATGTAGATCTCGCGGTCGACCTCGGTGCGCTCCCAGACGACGCTCTTACCGTTGAAGGCGATCCGCCGGTTGATGCCGCAGTTGGTGATCTGGGTGGTGACGCCCTTGCTGTTGCGATAGGCGATCTGGCTATTTCTGCCGTTGGGGTCGTCATAGAGCCAGGCAATCTTGTTGCCGACATTGACCGGGCTCCAGTCGTCCACGCCATTGTCAGTCACTTGGGTGACCACGCCCTTCTGCCACAGGAAAATCTCATTGTCATTCTCGTCATCCTCCGTCCAGGTCAGGCATTTCTTGGACAGGGAAAGGGTGCCGACGACATTGCCGGTGGCGATGGAGATGTTGGTGATGACCTCACCATCGAAGAGGAAGACATCGGTGTCGCCGTTGACCGTGTCGTCACCGATCCAGGCGATGAGGGTGCCCTCGATGACCGGATCCTGGTCGTCGCCGGCGTTGTCGGTCAGCCGGGTGATCACGCCCTTCTCCCAGAGGAAGATCTCGTCGTCGCCGCCGCCCTCGTCGGCATGCCAGACGACCCGGCCCTTGTCGACCCTCGGAGCAAAGTCGTCGTAGGCGTTGTTGGAGATGTTGGTGACGGTGCTGCCGTCCCACAGCATGATCTCCCAGTCGTCACCGCTATCCTGCTCCCAGACCACATGCTTGCCGTCCGTCTTGGGCAAGCCCATGGCGGCCAAGCCGCCACCGTTGCTGATCTGCACCGTCTCCTTGCCATTCCACAGCATGATCTCGTTGAGGGCGCTGGTCCCGTCCAGATCATGAACCCAGACCAGATATTTCTTGGCCATGAAAAGGTCGTAGTCGTCAAAACCATTGTCGGTGAGCTGCGCCGTCGTCTTGCCGTTGTAAAACATGACTTCGGTGTCGTTGCCGTCGTCCATTTCCCAGGCGACGAGCTTGCCGGCGGTGACCGGGTTCGTGTCATCCACGGCGTTCGAGGTCAGGTACCATTCGGCCTGGACGCAGAGCGCCGCACAGAGGATGCCGCCCGTGGCCAGGGACTTCAGGTTCGCAACGGTGGGCATGGTCGTCTCCTTGTTGTGGCTTTGGTGATCGCAGAAATCCGGCACCGCATGTGGGATTATAGGGCAAGATGGCGAAAACCGCAAATCCATATGGCCATTGCCGGGGATTCTTGGCGCGGCTTCGTCGTCATGGTCCTTGTTTGGCCATGCGGCGGACGACCCAGGTGATGAGCAGGGCGAGGAGGAGGTAGAGGACGGGGCCGACAAGGTAGACGCCGCGGATGCCGAAGGCGGCGGCGACGGCCCCGCCGGCGAGGGGGGCGAGCATCCAGCCGCAGGACTTGGCGCTGGCGCCCCAGCCGAAGACGGCGCCGCGGCAGGTGTCCGGGGTGACGCGGGAAAGCCAGATCTGGAAGACGGGATCGAGGCCGCCGACACAGAAGACGGTGGCGAAGCGGGTGGCGAAGAGCATGGGCAACCAGCGGGCCATGCCGGTGAGGAACATGAAGCCGCCGGCGCCGATGGCCGAGGCCTGACCGATGCGGGCGGGGCCGGTGCGGTCGGCCAGCGCGCCCAGGGAGAAGCCCGCGAGGATGCCGGCGATGCCGCAGACCGCCTGGAGGCTGCCGGTCCACAGGGCCGCGCCCTTGACCGTGCCGAGGATCTCCTGGACGAGCAGCGGCAGGAAGGCGCCGTCGAAGGAGCTGGTGAAGGCCATGGCGCCCATGAGCAGGAGGATCGGCAGGGCGATGGCGAAGGGGGAGCGGACGGCGGGGGCAGCCTTGTCCCGGGGCGCGGGATGAGGCCCGGCGGGTTGGCGCGAGGGGGGGACGAAGCGTTCGCGCACCCCGAAGAGGACGAGCAGGGCGGCCATCAGCATCAGGCATCCGGAGACGTAGAAGGCGATGCGGTAGCCGAAGAACTCGGCGATCCAGCCGCCCAGGAAGGCGCCGGCCATCGAGCCGGAGAAGACGGCGGCGCTGAGGGCGCCGAGGGCGGTGCCGCCGCGGGCCTTGGGGGTGCCGGCGGAGACCAGGGCCTGGGAGGCGGTGATGGTGCCGGTGAAGACGCCTTGGCAGAGGCGTAGGAGGACGAGGGTCTCGACGGAGCGCGCCGTGCCCATGAGCGAGAGGATGACGGCCCCGCCGAGGTAGGCGCGGAGGAGCATCGGGCGGCGGCCGACCCGGTCGGCGAGCATGCCCCAGAAGGGCGAGAAGAGCGCCAGGGTGAGGGGGGCGGCGGCGGCGAAGATGGCCACCCAGAGCTTGACCGCGGCCGGGTCCGAGATGCCCAGCTCGCTCTGCATGTAGAAGGGGACGAAGGGGATGGCGAAGGCGAAGCTCATGATCGAGAGGAACTGGGCGAGCCAGACGACCCCGAGGTTGCGCTTCCAGTCGGGGCATTCGGGCGGCATCTCCCCGGCAATCTCCAGGGTGGCGTCGATGCCGTCCTCCGTGCTCATGGGCGTGGATCCTCCACCGCCGTTCCGGCGAGGGCGTCGCGGATCTGCCGGGCGGTGATCGGGCCCTCGCGCAGGAGACGCCACGGCACGCTGGCGATGTCGACCACCGTCGAGGCCAGCGCCGTGCCCGGGATGCGGCCGCCGTCGATCGCGACATCGGGCGGCCCGGCGAGGTTCGCCAGCGCCTCGCCGAGGGTGGCCGCGGCGGGATCTCCCGAACGGTTGGCGCTGGTCGCGGCAAGTGGCTGGCGAAGTTCGCGCAGCAGCGCCAGGGTCGGGGCATGGCCGGGGATGCGGAATCCCACCGTGCCGCCCGCGTCCGCCGCCACCTGGACGATGGTCAATGGCCCGGGACAGAAGTGCGCCACCAGGGCGCGCAGGGCGGGGGAGTCGGTGACGCCCGCCGTCACGGCGGAGGCGAGATCCGGGACGAGCATCTGGAAGGGCTTCTCGGGCTCGCGTCCCTTCATCCGGCGAATCCGCGCCTGGGCGGACGCATCGTCCCAACGGCCAGCCAAGCCGTAGACCGTCTCGGTCGGGATCGCCACCACGCCGCCCGGCGCGTGGAGCGCGTCGAGGCAGGCGGTGATGGCCTCCCCCGGGAAACCGTCGCCGCTCAGCCGGAAGGTCTTCATTTCGCGCCGCGCTGCCGCAGGGCGTGAAGCGAGAGCAGGAGGTCGACCGCCCGCTGCAGGCAGGCATCCTGCTGGTCGCCATCGACCGTCTCGGCAAGCCGGGCATAGTCGACCTGCGGCCCTGCCTGGGCGGCGACGGACGGCTTGACGGGCACTGGCGCCACCGTCCGCAGGGGCGGCGGGATGTCCGGAATCAGCAGCAGGTCGCCGTTGCGCAGGAGCACCTTCTTGCGGGGGAAGGGGCGTCCGGCCGTGCGCTGGCCCATGGTCAGGGCGTTGCCGGCGCGCTCGATCAGGGTCGCGAAGACCTCGGCGGCGCCAGCGGTGTCCCGTCCCACCAGCACGATGGCGGGCAGGCGTACCGACGCATCCTTGCCGTCCGCTGCATCCGCCTTTCCCCCATGGAACAGATGCAGCAGGCGGGTGGCGCCGGCATAGTCCTCGCCGCGGGCGTTGCGCAGGTCGAGGACGACCCCGACCGGGGGGCGGGTCAAGCGGGCGGCGCCAGCGATGTCCTCGCGGGCCTGGCGGATGGTGTCGCGGCGGAAGTCGTCGAGGCGCACGTAGAGTGCCTTTTGGGCGGCGACGATGATGCCGGGGTAGGGCCCGCCGTTGCGGGGCGGCTCCGGCAAGGCTTCGGGGGCGGCTCCCGCAGGGAGGTATTCGACGCCGGGGAAGATGGCGCTCAAGGTGCGGAGCAGGCGCTCCTCCTGGTCCTTGTCGAAGCCCGCCGCGAGGCTCGGGTGATGCGTGTGCAGCACGTCGAGCATCTCCCTCACCCGGGTGGCCAGCTCCAACTCCTGGATGGGGGTTGCCGCCTCGGAGGAAGCCTGCGGCGGCATGGTGGCGGCTTCTGGCGGCGGATCGGCCAGGGCCGCCGTCGCCAACGCCAGGATGGCCATGGCCAGGGCAAGCCGTCCGTCGAGGCGACGCCAGGGTTCCATGCGCCCGGGGCCGGTCACGCCCCCAGCTCCGCCTGCAAGCTGGCGTCGTCAGCTTCGATCTTCCGGGATTGCGCGATGCGGAAATCGCGTAATCTTGTCGCCAGGACGGGGTCGGATAGGGCCAGGATCGCCACCGCCAACAGGGCCGAGTTGCGCGAGCCCGCCCGCCCGGCGGTGACCGTCGCCACCGGGATGCCCGGTGGCATCTGCACCATGGCGAGCAAGGCGTCGAACCCGTTGAACGGCTCGCAGGCCAGCGGCACGCCGATCACCGGCAGGATCGTGTGGGCGGCGATCACCCCGGCCAGGTGGGCGGCCATGCCGGCCGCGCAGATCATCACCTTCAGCCCACGCTTCTCGGCACCCGTCGCGAACTCGGCCGCCACGACTGGGGTGCGGTGGGCAGACATCACACGCATGGTGAACGGAACCTGGAACTCGCGTAGCACCTCCGCCGCTCCCTGCATCGCCGAGGCATCGTTCTTGCTGCCCATGAGAATCGCGACCAACGCCTTGTCCATGCCGGCTCCTCCATTTGCGGTGATTGGCGGAAACCATATCACGGCCCCGCCCGAATGCCAGCCATTCGGATTCTCGCCGGATGGTGGTACAGTACGCGCACGAACGAGACGGGAGCGACGATGCTGGACGCGGTGCGCTGGGAAGATGCGGCGGGGGGGGTCTGGTCAACGTGGGCCGATGGCGTCCCCCTGCTGCCGGGACGCCTCCGCCTGATCGACCAGACCCGGCTGCCCGGGGAGCTGGCCTATCTGTGCACGGACGACCTCGAGGAGATCTTCTCGGCAATCCGGCGGCTGGTGGTGCGCGGCGCCCCGGCGATCGGCTGCGCCGCCGCCCTCGGCCTGGCCGCCGTCGCCCAGCATTCCTGCGCCGCGTCCGTTGACGGGTTTCGCTCCGAGGTCGCCCGGGCCGCCGCCCGGCTGCGCGAATCCCGCCCCACCGCCGTCAATTTGTTCTGGGCGCTGGAGCGTTGCGAACGTCGCTTGCAGGCGGCCGGCTCCCCGGACGATCTGGCGGGCCTGAAGACGGCGCTCCTGCGCGAGGCCCTGGTCATCCTGGCCGAGGACATCGCCATGTGCCGGGCGATCGGCGAGCATGGCGCTGCCCTGCTGGCCGACGGCATGGGCGTCCTCACCCATTGCAATGCGGGGGCCCTGGCGACCGGCGACTACGGCACCGCCCTGGCCCCGATCTATGTGGCGCACGAGCACGGCCTGCGGCTGCGGGTGTTTGCCGACGAGACCCGCCCGCTGCTCCAGGGGGCGCGCCTCACCGCCTGGGAATTGGCCCGGGCCGGCGTGGACGTCACCGTGATCTGTGACAACATGGCGGCCCAGGTCCTGCGCGAGGGCCGGGTGCAGCGGGTGATCGTCGGCGCCGACCGCATCGCCGCCAACGGCGACACCGCC
>CAZBDL010000003.1:0-1165 GCA_964490525.1 uncultured Victivallales bacterium
CCACCTATGCCCTGAAGTCCCGCGGCGGCCTCTTCGTCGGCCCCAACCAGCGCGGCTTCGCGGAGCGCCCCTACCAGTCCCTGATGGACCAGACCGGCTACCTGTGGTGGGGCGGCAACCGCCAGCTCGCCCCGGCCGACGCCAAGGACTTCCGCTACACCCTCCATGCGATCACCTCCGCCTACCGGCCGAACGCGGTCATCACCAACCTCGCCCGCAAGCGGATCACCCCCCTCCCCGCCGAGCAGCGCAACCGCAAGCCGAACTACTGGCACGGACAGAACCTCCCGCCGATGCCGGGGCGCTACCATGAGAGCCTGTACCTAGGCCGGACCTTCACCCTCGGCACGCTCTGGAATGGCCACGGCAGCCAGATCACCCGCTTCCAGCTCGCCGTCGAGACCCCGGACGGCGCGGTCGCCTTCACCGGCGGCAGCCCCCGCCGCTCCGACCACAACGGCGTGAAGATCGACTTCGGCTATGCCGACGGCATCGGCCGGTACGACCAGATGGCCCAGGCCGACCCCGTCCAGATCACCATCAGCCGCATTCCCGAGGGCGAGCCCCTGGCCTACGCCTTCTTCGCCTTTCCGCCCTCGTGCCCGCCCTTGCCCGGCCTCGCCGACGGCGGCTGGTTCATCTTCGCCGCCGGCCAGGCCTTCATCGGGGTGCTGCCCTTCGGCGGCCCGGCCGAGGTCGGCGTATCCGACCTGAACGACAAGGAGAAGGCCGAGAACGCCAAGAACGCCGCCCGGGGCAGGCCGCCCTTTGCCGTGCCCCGCCCCATCATCCGCATCGCCGGGCGCAACGTCGGCTTCGTCGTCCAGGTCGCCGAACAGCCGGAGTTCGCGGACGCGGACGCCTTCGCCAAGTCCCTGGGCCGTACCGCCCTCGACACCGCCAGCCTGGCCAGCTCGGGCACCGTGACCTACCGCAACCTCGCCGGGCAGACCCTGGCCATGACCTTCAGCCCGGATGCCGCCGGCGACCGGCATGGCGACCGTCTCGCCGCGGCAACCCTCGACGGCAACCCGCTCCAGCCTGCCTCCTGGCCCATCTACGACGGCCCCTTCCTGAGCCAGCAGGACGGCATCTTCCGCGTCTCCGACGGCAAGCGGGCGTTCACCATCGACTTCTCCGGCGACCTGCCCGTGTACCGGGAGGA
>CAZBDL010000003.1:1265-18314 GCA_964490525.1 uncultured Victivallales bacterium
GGCGCGGGATTGACCCGGTCGCTGGCGAATCCCTTGCGCCAGGCCTGGCCGCACGAGCTGGTCTACCTCGACTTCGCCGCCACGGAGGCGGATCAGCTCCAGGTCGTCACCGGCATGGGGGACGGGCCGCGGCCGGTCCAGGTCGAGCGGGTCGAGAAGGACGGCAAGGCGATCGCACGGGCCTGGTTCATCGCCTCGCTGCCGGCGGCCCTGGACCAGAACGGCAAGTGGCTTGCGCCGGACAAGCTCGCGGTCGCCTTCGGCAAGGGTCAGGCCAAGCCCGGCATCAGCCTGTCACGCAGCGGGGGCTTCCTGGTCATCAACAACGGGGTCTACCAGTTCCGCATCCGCAACTACGCCGGAGCCATGGCCCCCACTCCCCTGGCCGACTGTCCACACTGGCTGGGCGGAATGCGCGTCGGCGATGCCGGGCCCTGGGACGGCAAGGCCTTCTTCCAGGGCACCGCCATGGTGCAGTCCGTCGCCACCGAGATCCGGCAGCAGGGGCCGGTGCTGGTCGACCTGAAGATCACCTACCGCTTTGCCGTGCCCGAGACGGCGGAGACGGTTCCGGCGATGCCGCTGCTGCTGGGCAAGCACAGCTTCAACTACGCGCCGAACCGCATGCCCAGCGAGGCGATGCCGCGGTGCGAGGCTTCCTACGAGGTGGCCCTGCGCTTCGTCGCCGGCGACCCTTGGGCCGAGGTGGCGGAGCGCTACCGCCTGCCGTCCGATCCGGCCATCGCCGACTGGGGCATCCACCAATACTGGATCCACTGGGGCGAGACCGGCGACCTGCCGGCTGTAGCCTTCCATGCCGTGCCCAAGGGCGAACAGGTGGCGCTGGACACGGTCATGAACGTGCCGTGGTTCGAGTACGACGCCTTCGGCGGCAACAACCAGCTCCGGATCCTGCCGGCCGTGCCGCGCCCCGCCCAGAAGGGACGTCCCTTTGCCCTGCTGCGGCCGCGTTGGAACCAGGGCGGCGGCGGCGCCCAGGACTTCTTCCTCACCCGCGGCGGGAGCATCCCCTTCAATCCCGGGGAGTTCCAGAAGCAGCTGCAGCGGGTCAACGACGCCAATGGCAAGCGCCTGCGCTGGCTTGAGGGGGAGATCGCCAAGGAGCAAAGGAACAAGGTGCCCGACGCCGCCAAGATCAAGGGCCACCAGGCAGAACTGGACACCGTCAAGGCCCGTGCGGCGGCCCTGACTGATGCCTTCCGCGGGTTCGACCGGCTCGGCGTTGCCGACCTGAACCGCCTGATCGAAGCGCTCGGCAGCCCGCCGGAGCTGCCGCCGATCCCCGCCGACACGGGCTACGATGACGCCGCCCCGGCCTTTGGCATCGTCGCCGCCTATCCGAGCAAGTGGGTCGGGCCCTATCCGGCGACCATCTCAGCATATGCCGACAAGGCCCGAACCTGCGCCCGCTTCCCGCTGACCAACGGCGGCCATGGGGACGACTGGCACCCGGGACAGCCTTGGCATGGCGCCCGCTGCTATGCCCTGTGCGTCGGGCCGCGCAACCTCTTCCACACGACCGAGAAGCTCAATGCCCTGGTGCGGCGGCACAGCGACTGGACCCTGGTCGCCCTGCTCAACAAGTACCGGCTGACCTGGAACCGCCAGGACGCCGCCAAGGCCCCGCACATCCTCGCCGACGCCCGCCGCCTGGCCGAATTGCGCCGCGAATTCCGCAGCCCCACCACCGAGGCCATGAAGGACCTGAAGGCGAAGCATGGGGCCGATGCCGACAAGCTCCGGCGCCACCAGGAGGACTGGCGCAAGGCCGAGGCCGCCCGGGCCGCCGCCGACCAGGTGCTGCGCGACGCCGAGGCCAAGGCCAAGGCCGAGAAGGATCCCCAGCGCCGCAAGCAGCTCGGCGGCGCGGTCGACGCCCTCAAGCGGAAGCGCGACGAGGCCAACCGGCACCTCGATGGCCTCAAGCCTGCGGGCCGGGCCCTCGAGGGCCTCTCCCGCGACGAGGTCATGCGCTTCTTCGTGCTGCTCGCCAGCGACGCCCCGTCGACGCCCCCCGGCAACCAGGTCCCGGTCCCCGACATGTACCTCAACACCCGCTACCAGGACGACGCCAACAACCCCACCAACTACGGCACCCGGCGGATGGTCAACAAGGTCTTCCCGTTCGCCGACCTGTTCTCGGCGGGGTCGCACTTCGGCGATGCCCGCCAGGCGGCCATCGGCTACGTCTTCACCGACCTCGACGCCTGGCCGGGCTGGCACAACGGCTGGTCGCCGGGAAACCCCAACTTCCACACGGACAAGTACATGGCGGCCGTCTTCGCGGGCGCGGCGATGTCCGACCATCCCCATGCCAAGGAATGGCTGGCCTTCGGCGTGGACAACCTCGAGGACGACCTGGGCAAGGTCCTGCTGGCGCCGGACGGGGTGGGCTACGAGTGCCCCGGCTACAGCGGCTATTCGCTGGCCCTGCAGCTCGAGCTGATGCGCACCCTCTTCCATGCCGGGCACAAGAACATCCCGGCGGAGAACCCGCTGATCCGGAAGACCGCCATCTGGCACCGCATGTTGATCACCCCGCCGGACGCGCGGATCGGGCGTCGGCATGAGGCGCCGCTGGGCGACACCCACCGCTGGGACGCGGGCATGGGCAAGGCCTTCCGCGACCTGGCGCCCTTCTTCCGCGAGGCCGACCCGGCGTTCGCGGCCGAACTGGTCGGCACCTACCGCCTGCTCGTCGACTCCGGCGCCAGCTTCAAGGAGACCGGGGTCGAGGCGATCCTCGGCACGGATCCGGCCATTGCCGCCGCCGACCCCCTAAAGATGGACTGGTCGAGCCGGGCGTTCCAGGGCTTCGGCACCATCTTCCGCACGCACTTCGGCACGCCGCGGGAGTCCTTCGCCACCTTCAAGGCGGGGGAGAGCATGGGGCACTACCACAACGACGAGCTGACCTATCATCTCTACCTCAATGGCGCCCCGGTTAGCCTTGACCACAACTGCTCCTACCATCCCCGCGGCGACCATGCCGCGCTGCACAACGCGCTGACCTTCGGCCAGGAGGGCACGGTGCGCAACAACGCCACCGGCAAGGACATCCCCGCCATGGAGCAGGCGTTCGGGGCGGCCCGGATGCTCGGCTTCCGCAGCGCGCCCGCCGCCGACCTGGCGGTGGCGGAGCGCCGGTCGAACCGCCTGACGCTCTCGCCGCTCCACCCGGAGGACGCCGAGTTCGGGCGCACCACCTATCCCACACGCCAGACCGCGCCGCTCTGCCACCGCCGCTGGTTCGCCTTGGTCAAGCATCCGGCGGGAGCGAAGATCCAGGACTACATCGCCGTGCTCGACGAGACCGCCGGCAACGAGCCCAAGGCCCTCAACGTCCACCTCCTCAGCCGCCTGGTCCGCCAGGAAGGCAACCTCTTCCTCGCCACCGGCCAGTACGACCGCGACGTCCGGTTGTTCGTCGCCTCCGAGCCCAATCCGGCATGCGAGGTCCGCGGCTGGGGCTATCTCGACGAGTGGATGGACAGCCCCGGGGCCGAGTACGAATTGCACGCGGGCGAAACCCAGGAGGCCTATGTCGCCCGCATGGGCAAGCTGATGCAGGACAAGGGCGTTTCCACCCTGCCGCTGAAGGGCTGGGCCCCGAAGTGGAGCAAGAGCGAGGCCTGGCAGGGGCTGGCCAAGGCGACCGGCCACCAGTCCCTGATCCCGCCGCCCAACTGGACGGCCTCCTGGATGTACGGCGAATACCAGCAGTGGCTGCGTCTCATCCCGGCCCAGGACCGGCCGACCGTCTGGGCCCTCTATGCATTCCCACGCAACGGCCAGGCCGAGCCCGCCTTCGCGAGCATCGCCGACGGCCGCGGCTTCCGCATCACCGTCGAGGGCGAAAGCGAGGAGGTGGTCTTCACCGAGGTCGGCCTCACCGTCCGCCGCGGCGGCGCGGAGGAGACCCTCGCCCTCGATCCGCCACCCGAGGCGATCAAATGACCTGCGACGGCACCCTCGCCATTACCCTCGCGCAGGCCTTGGAGCGGACGTTCCGGGGCGTGACCGACCGTCACGACCTAACGGTTGAAGTCCACCGCCGGGAGGGCCGCTGGCAACCGGAGGCGACGGCCACGGCCCGCACCTACAACAACCGGCTGCATCAAGTGGACTGCCAATGGCGCCAGCCGTCATCCGGGACGATGACGCTGGACATCCGCGCCAACCTCGAGCCAGACCCCTGGGTTCCGGGCGGGCCCCTGAGGGCAACGATTGAGCTGGCGGAGGAATCCGCCGGCGTCTTCCTTGGCCGCCATGCGGGAACCTTCCGCGGGCAGGCCATCGCCGGGGAGGCGCGGGCGAAATTCCGGCCGCAGCCTGTGAGCGGCGGCATGGTGGCCGCAGGCTCCCCGGCAATCCTCGCCGAGTTTGCGGCCCGGGGCGCGGCCTCGCGCCTCTATGACTTCAGCCGGGCCGGACGGATCAGCTCCAGCGCGGAACAAGACCTGCCGGTCTTCCGGGTCGAGGCGTTCGGGGCCGTCCCGGACTCCGGCCGGGAAAGCCGGGATGCGGTCCAGGCCGCGGTCGACGCCGCCGCCGCGGCCGGCGGCGGGATCGTCCTCTTTCCCCCCGGCATCTTCGACCTCAGCGTCGAGCGCAAGCAGCCGCCGGTGTTCATCGACGCATCCCGGATCATCGTGCGCGGGGCCGGTTCCGGCCCGGACGGGACGGTGCTGGTCAATCACCGCCCGTCGGACACCCCCGACCCGAAGAAGCCATGGCTGGCCGGGCTCTCGCCGGGCTTCTTCCTGGCCGGGCCAGGGGTGCGCGCCGCCTTTCCCGACGAGCCCCCCGACGCGGCGGTGCAGGCCTGCGAAATTCGCACGGCGTGCCGGGGATCGTGCCGGTTGACGGTCGACGACGCCACCGGGTTGCGCGTCGGCACGGCCTACCTACTACGCTACCGCGAGGACGCGATGGGGTCGCTGGCCCGGGCGCTGGTGCTGGACGCCTGCGAACCGGCCGCCAACTACCGGGGCGAAGACACCGTTCTGGTCGCCCAATTGGCTATGGTCGAGGCCATCGACGGCGACATCGTGACCCTCGATGCCCCGGTGCATTGGGACAGCCGTCCGGAGTGGCACCCGGAGCTGGCCATAGTCGAGATGCTTGCCGACCTCGCCATCGAGGGACTGCGCCTGCGCTCGTGCTGGGACGGGGTCTTCGTGCACCACCGCAACGGCGAACACGACAACGGCTGGGACCACATCAAGATGCGCCGGGTGCATGGGGGCCGAATCCGCGACCTGGTCCATGAGTCGACCACCTCGGCAGTCACCATGGACGACTGCCTCGGCTGCCTGATCGAGGACCAGCGCATCGCCGGCAATCCCGGCCACAACGGCATCCTCTGCACCGGCGTGTCCGCCAACAACCTCTTCCGGCGCTGCCAGGCGGGGCGGCAGATGCACGCCCTCGGCCTGTCCGGGCTGGCCTCTGGCAACGCCTTCGTGGACTGCGAGATCGACGAACCCGGCGGGCTCGACCTGCACGGCGGCATTGGCCTGGACAACCTTTTCGACCGGCTGCTCGGCGGGGTCAACCATGGCGGCGGCTCGCCCCGCGCCGTGCCGCCGCGGCACGGCCCCGGCCTGGTGCTCTGGAACTGGCAGGCGGGACGCCACACCCCCTACCTGCCCTGGCAACGCCACGAGGCCATCGCCGACCTCCGAGAATGCCCGGGCCTGGTGGCCGTCGGCGTGCGCAGCCGCTATGGCAGCCCGCTGCATTATATCACCCCGGAAGGGACTTTTGAGACGGACCGGATGGACGCGCTCGCCTGGATCGAGTCCTTCGGCATCGGCGTCCTGCCGGAATCGCTCCATCAGCATCAGCGGGAAAGCCGGAGGGCAGGCCCATGCATCGCGAAATCTTGACCCACCCGGGGACTTCACCATGAACAAGCGGCGACCGACCCCCAGCGGCGAGGAATGGCGCGACTTCAGCGTTGGCGTGACCGGCACGCCCGATCCCGTGGCGGAGGCAGAGGCCTTGGCGCGCGCCCGCGTCGGCATCGAGCGCCACCGCAAGGACGACCTGACCCTGCGCCTGGTCGGCCGGGATGGCCGCCCCCTCGCAGGTTTTCCGGTCGACGTGGTGCAGACCGCCCATGCCTTTCCCTTCGGCGACCAGTTGTGGGAGCTGGACCGGCGCCACCGCCTCGGGCAATGGGAGACCGACCGCGCCTTCTACTGGCGGGAGCGCTTCGCCGAGGTGTTCAACGCCGCCAACGCCCTGTGCTATTGGACGGAGCATCCGCGCAATGACGGGCCGAAGACGGAGGATGTGCAGGGCCGGAACGTGACCGAACACTTCGCGGCGTGCGTCGACTGGGCCGCCGCCCAGGGGCTGCAGGTCAAGGGCCATCCCCTGTTCTGGTCGATCCCGAAGTGCATCCCGGAATGGCTCAAGCGCTACGGCCTGGCCACCCAGATGACGTTCGCCGAGGTGCGGGTGCGCAGCCTGGTCGCCCGTTTCCGCGGCAAGATCCACCGCTGGGACGCCGTCAACGAGGCGCTCTGGGAGGCGACCTTGACCAACCTGTCCCGCCGCCATTGGCCACACCTGGAGGACATCGGCGACATCGCGGAGATGGTCGGCGAAGTTCTACGCTGGTGCAAGGAGGAAGATCCGGAAGGCTGCTTCCTGGTCAACGACTATGGCCTGGAGGAGGATCCGGCCGGGGGGGCGCCGGTGGCCCGCGACGGCCAGGTGGCGACGGCCGCCCTGCAGCGCCAGCGCTACCTGGCCCTCCTCGCCGAACTGAAGCGCCGGGGCCTCGCCCCGGACGCCGTCGGTCTGCAGTCGCACAGCGGCAGCGGCTGGGTCGGGCTCGCCCGGCAGACGGCGGTCTTCGACGAGCTGGCCGAGGCTGGCCTGCCGCTCCATGTCACCGAGTTCTGGGCGCACACCGACCACCTCGAGAAGCAGGGCATGCCGCGGGAGGAGCGCGAACGGCGCCAGGCCGACTATGTCTGCAACTTGCTCTCCTGCGCCTTCGGCCACCCGGCCGTCGAGGCCTTCTTCTTCTGGGGGTTCATGGACGACGCCATCGCCTGGGACGAGTTCTCCGGGCACCGGCCGCAGCCCCTCTTCATGGCCGTCCGCGACCTGATCCGCCGGGAATGGCAGACGTTGGCCCACGGCACGACCGACGGCGACGGGCAGTTCCGCTTCCGCGGCTTCCACGGCGACTACGCCCTGCGCTTCCGCGACGGAAATCTGCCCCGCGGCATTGCCTTCACGCTGGCCAAACGCCCACCCTCGGCATATCCTGCCGAATCCATCCTCACCCTGGTGCTGCCGTCATGAGCGGGAAGAACGTTCAACGCCCAACGGACAATTCGAGGACGAGAAGGAGAATAATGCAAAAGAGCCGCAACACATCATCAGCCGGGGTCTTGCTACCATGAGCGCGCACCGTCATTGTCGGCCATTGCGGATGGCCATCCTGTCGCTGCCCTGCCTGTTCGGCCTCGCCACCCTCCTGCCCGCCGACGACTTCGGCATCGCCATGGCCACCTACCTCGGCGACGGCAGCGACCATGAGGCGGTGCGTGCGGTCCGCATCCAGGCGGACGGCGACATCGTCGTCGCCGTCGAGGCGGGACCCGCGACGCCCCTGCTGGCGGATGCGCCACGGTTGGGCGGGGCCGACGCGGAGGCGACCGGGGCCATCCTGATCCTCGCCCCGGACGGCCGGACGGTAAAGGCGAAGGCCCGGATTCCCGGGCAACCGCGCGACCTGGCCCTCGACGCCCGGGACAACCTCTACCTTGCCGCCGGGGACGGCGGCCTGCTCTGCCTCTCGCCGGAGGCGAACGCCATCCGCTGGCAGGCCCTGGCGGGCACGTATGTCCACCGCGTCGACGTGGGCCGCGCCGGCACGGTCGCCGCCCTCGCCCCGGCAAACCCGGCGGACGCCGATGCCAAGGCGGGCAACGGCACCGTCTGCCTGTTCGCACCGGACGGCCGCCAGCTGGCGGCGTTCAAGGGGGGCGCGGGCGACGACCGCAACGTCCTCGACCTCTGCGTGGACGACGCCTCGCTGACGCTGGTGACCATCGGCTGGCGGCAGTCGGCCGACTGGTCGGAGGCGGCCAACAAGGGCGGCCCGGTGCAGATCGCCTTTCTACGCGGCCTAGGCTATGATGGCAAGGTGAAGTGGAACGGCTACGACTGGTCGACCGACGGGGCCAGCGAACGCTACCTGAACAAGCCGGAGAACAACATGGCCGACACCCGCGGCCTGCGCTGCTGCCTCGGCCCGGACGGGAAGCTCAATGCCGTCTACGGCTGCGCCGGCGGCAACCACCTCTTCCGCTACCGTCCGGAAAGCGTGACCACGCCCTCGGCCATCGTCGGCGGCGATCCCTTCAGCGACTTCTCCGGCTCGAAGTCCGACCACAAGACCTTCTTCGGGCGCTATGCCCCGGGGACCGGGGCCATCGAGCTGGGGCAATGCCTCACGGCCCGCATCTCGCCGACCAAGACCAACACCCTGTGGTGCGAGGGCGGCGAGATCGCCGTCGACCGCCATGGCCGGGTCTACCTGGCGGGCTTCTCCGCCTATGGCCTGCCGATGTGGCCCAACCGCCTCTTCAAGCCGCGCGACGGTGAGGCGACCTTCAACCCCTTCGGCCAGGCCGGCTACCTGGGCGGGCCCTTCCTCGTCGCCTACAGCCCCGACTTCACGCGCCGCGCCTACGTCACCCGCATTGCCCAGGCCGGGCGCTCGCGGACGGTGGCCGTCGGCGTCCGCCCTGACGGCGGCACGGCCATCGCCTGGGGAGGCCAGGCCGAGCTGCAGCACCCCATCTACACTTGCGCCCCGCTCCAGCCGACGCCCGGCTACGGCAAGGCCGACGGCTTCCTCGTCGTCCATGGCCAGGACGCGGATGAGTCCGCCGCCCCGGAACCACAACGCCAGCGCCTGGAGTTCACCCTCTCCGGCCTCATCGCCGAAGCCAGCAAGAAAGGCTTCGAGATCCGTGACCACAAGTGCGAGCGGCGGGTTTCGCCGGACCACCCCGGCGACATCGCTTTCCTCTATCCATGGCGCACCGACGCGCCCTTGAGCCCACCCGCATCCGTCGGCTACACCGGCCTACCCTTCTATGGCGGCCTGCGGGTGGATGTCCAAGACGCCGACCCCAAGCACGAGGCCGCCCAACGGGACAACCTCGAGAATCCATTCCGTATGTGGTTCGCGGTCAAGCAGTTCCCTGGCGAGTCGCTCCGCCTCCACGCCGCCATCTACATCCGGCCCCAGGATCTGCCGGGGGCCAAGCCCGGCGACCGCTTCTCGCTGAACACCGACAGCTTCCTCGAATCTTTACTGTCCAATCCCTGCCTGCTCACTTACCCGATGAAGACCCCGGAGGGCAAGCCGAGCTGGCAGGTGGGCTACTGGGTGACGACCGAGTTCCGGTGGCTGGTGCGTGACGCCGGCAAGTTCTATCTGTCGCGGCAGACCCCGAAGTGGACCACCCACCAGGACCAGACCTTCCAGCAGGGATTCGTCAACGACAGCCAGGACGGGGAATGGGCGGAGTGGATACCGGACGAGACCCTGGCCTTCGACCCGGCGGCGGCGGCGTTCCGGCCGACGGACTTCCGCCAGATCGAGGGCATCGGCTTCCATCTCGCCGACCCGACCTTCCGGCCCACGCCCGAAAGCGAAGCCGCCGGCGTCAACCGCCCCGGCAGCGCCGGCTGCGACCTGCGCATCCGGGGCTTCAGTGGCTGCCTCGCCGTCAACGACGATCCCCGTGCCAAGCCGACCGCCCACATCGACATCGACCGCCCCGCCCCCTGCGTCGGCGAGGAGGTCGTCTTCGACGCCACCGGCTCGACCGACACCGACGGGACGATCCAGTTCATTTCCTGGGACTTCGGCGACGGCGCGAAGGACTCCGGCCCAGTCGTCCGCCACACCTTCTGGGCTGCGGGGCGGCATCGCGTGCGGGTCACCGTCTGGGACGACCAGCTCCAGTCCGACGCCGCCGAACTGGCCCTCACGGTCTTCCCGAAGGGCACGGCCGACGCGGCCAAGCCACGGATCACCGCCTGCTTCGGGGGACTCGTGCCGCCATCCGGCAAGCTGCCCGACATCCCGCGGAACCGCCAGGTGACGCGGGTCAGCGACAAGGATCTGGACGGCGATGGGGTTGCCGACCAGGTTTCGTCCGTGCCCTACCGGGAGGACGTGCCGTTCCTGTCGCGTCCCGAGTATCCCGGCACCGCCCTGCATGCGGGCTGGACCGACCACAGCCGCCTGCCCCTGGCGGACGGCAAGAACACGCACATCAACAATGCCCTGGGCATCGGCAACCCGGCGCAGTACAAGAAGATCGACACGCAGGGCCGGTTCGCGGTGTCCTGCCGGGTGCGCCCGGGAACGCCGGGACGGGTGGCCTTCCTGACCATGATCCTCAAGCCGGATTTCGTGAACGGGGCCGACGACCCGACGGCCCGGGTGGTCATCGACGCCGAGACGCGGCTCTCGGCCGGGCCCTTCCTGCACTTCGCGCCCCAGGCCGGGATCGCCCGCTTCGTCCTGCGCGACGCCGAGGGATACTGGCTGGCCGAGGAGGCCTTCCGGGTCGAGAAGGCCACCTCCGACCAGACGTCCTATGACGCCCTGCCGGTCTATGCCATGGACTTCAAGGGACGCCGGACACTGCCGCGCTGGGCAAAGTTCGACCCGCTCGCCGGGCTGCCGCCGACGGGCACGGCGCAGTTCATCCCGAAGCGCTTCGCGGACATCACCGGCTTCGGCCTGCTAGTCGATGCCGAGACGATCGGGCCGGGGCATGACGTCGCCTTCTACAACCTGCTGCTGGACGCCCGGATCCTGGGCCCCGCCACGGAACGGCCGACGGGCCGACGCCCGCCCCCGCCCCGAGGGAGGCCCCTGCCACGGGCGGAACAGAAGCCGACGATGTAGGTTTGCTCGCAACCGGAGAACCGCCTCCCATGGCCCACCATCTGATCACCGAGTTCGGCGCGACGGGCGACGGGGTCACGCCAGACACGGCCGCCATCCAGGCGGCAATCGACGCCTGCCACACGGCCGACGGCGGCACCGTGGTCGTGCCCGCCGGCGGCACCTTCCTGACCGGCCAGATCAAACTGCGCAGCCATCTTGAGCTGCATCTCGAACCGGGAGCGACACTGAAGTCGACCTCCGGACGCGACGACTTCCCGGGCCAAGCCTGGATCGTTGCCAACGGCGCGGAAAACCTAGCCATCACCGGGCACGGCGTCATCGACGGTTCCGGCCAGGCCTTCATCGCCGAGACGCTGCCGCACATCCACCGCTGCGTGGACTGGCGGCCGCATGCCCTCGACCTGGTGCGCTGCCGCCGCCTGCGGCTGGCCGACTTCACCCTGCGCGACGCCGCCCAATGGGGCATCCGCCTGGCCGGCTGCGCGGACGTCGCCATCCGTTCCCTCGCGATCCGCAACGACCTGCGGATGCCAAACGCCGACGGCATCGACCTGGTCAGCTGCCGGGGCGTCCGCATCGCCGATTGCCTGATCGAGAGCGGCGACGACGCCATCTGCCTGAAGGCGCTGGCGGATCTCGGCCCCTGCGAGGACATCGTCATCGCCAACTGCGTCATGACCTCCACCTCCTGCGCGGTGAAGTTCGGCAGCGAAACCTCGGCGCCGATCCGCAACGTCATCCTGCGCGGCGGCATCATCACGGCCAGCAACCGCGGCATCGGCCTCCAGCTCCGCGACGGCGGCGACATGGCGAACATCCTCGTCTCCGACTGCATCGTCGAGACCCGCCTTTTCCATGGCGACTGGTGGGGCCAGGCCGAGCCAATCTACCTCACCGCCATCCCGCGCACGGCCTGGACCCCGGCCGGCTCCATCCGCAACGTGCGCTTCGCCAACCTCCTCTGCCGCGGCATGAACGGCGTCTTCGTCCAGGGCACGGCCAGCCGCAACATCCAGGACGTGGAGTTCGACCGGGTCGCCCTGGAGCTGCTCCCGCCCCGGCGCTTCCCGGGCAGCTGCTACGACCGGCGCCCCTGCGCCGATGGGGACTTCCTGCGCCTGCCCCCCGCCGGCTTCCACGTCGAGAACGCCCGCGGCGTGCGGCTGCGCCAATGTCGGGTCACGGCGTCCTCCGCGACGCCGGTCGCCGCCACCCGGATCGTCGCCTGCGCCGACCTCATCGCCGACCCATCCCTTGACGGGAGCCCACCATCATGAATCATCCCCTGCCCTGCGCTCTCTTGGCCCTGGCCATGGCCAACCCGGCTCCGGCCGCCCCAGCAAAGGATATTGTCATGGACGCGTCTCCCCCTTCCCTGGGCATCACGGTCACGGCTTGGCCTCTCGACCACCATGGCCAACACACCATCCCGAAGGCGATGTTCGGGGTGCACAGCTTCCCGATGACCCCGGAGCAAGCCGCCGAATACGGGATCGAGAGTGCGCGGACGATCACCCAGCGCGTCGACGGCACCCCGGTCGTGCCAGGCGCCCATCCGGAGGTCGCGACCAACGTCGGCGAGGTGGTCGACTGCCTCTACGACCGCTATCAGCCGGCGCTGATCCTGACCCGCCGCGACTGGGAGGCGCACCTCGCCGGCCTGGCCGCGAAATACGCGGCCGCGCATCGGGCCGGAAACTTTCCGCAGACCCTCGAGTTCTGGAACGAGCCCTACTTGAACTGGGCCTCCAAGCCGGGGGTCAACTACGACCCGCACCACTTCGTCCAGACTCCGGACGGGGCGGACGGGACGCCGACTCTGCGCCTCGCCACCACCGGCGAGGCGGTCACGGGCCTGGTTCCCGGCCGCCAGATGCTGGCCGTGCGCCAGGCCGACCAGGCGCCCCACTACCTGGCCTCGCGCTACGCCCTGGACTACCGCGCCATGGGCAAGTCCCAGGCCCCGGACGGGACGTGGATCCCCTTCCGCTGGGAGGAGGGCTTCGCCTTCCACTTCCGCGGCGAGGCCTGCGAACTTCGCACCCTGCCCTGGTACCGGGATCCGACCCAGGTCAGCTACTATTCGGGGGCCTTCAACGCCGACCTCTACAACCGCATGCTGCTGGCCTTCGCCGGGCCGCTCAAGCAGGCCGCCCCCGAAATCCGCCTGGTCGCGGGCTGGGACTGCAACCTGTGGTGGGACGGCTGGGCACCCTGGCGCATGCTCTGCCGTCCGATGATCGACCAGGCGCAGGGCCTGATCGACGGCGTCGCCGAGCACCACTACGGCTGCGACACGCGGATGATCGGGGCCGAGTACGAGCTGGTCCACGCCTATGCCAAGACCCGCCACGGCAAGGACCTCAAGTGCTACAACACCGAGGCCGGCGGCACCGCCGACCCCGAACAGCCCGGGAATTACCAGCCGAACGGCACCCAGGCCGCCCCGCTCGCCAACTTCACCTACATGCTGCGCGATGTCCTGCACCTGCTCCACCACTACCCGGACAAGGCGGCGGCCCGCGCCTTCCACCAACCCCAGCATTCGCCAGGGGGGCTCGACGCCTTCCGCTTCCTGAAGGAGCTGCGCGGCGACCTGCGGTGGATCGAGGGAACCATGCCCCGGGTCTGGACGGTCGCCGCCCGCGACGGCAACCGGATCTGCCTGGTCGCCTTCAACGACCGGCGCGAAACCCTCGCCCTGCCGGTCCGCATCAAGGCCCCCGCCGGCATGGCCTTCGCCCGCGTGATCCGCGTCACCCCGTCCCTCGATGCCGCAGGCCAGATTCTCCTTGGCGAGGCGCACCTCCTGGTCGGGGCCGATGCGCGCACGGCGGTCGACACGGCCATGCTGCCGCCGATGGGTGCCGTCAAGTACGTCTGCCAGCTGGAAGGCCAATCCCGACCCCCGCCCCGGAGCATGGCCCGCCGCCAGTTCTACGCCGAGAACCTGCTGTTCAAGGTCACAGACGAGGCGCCGACGGCATTGGCCATCGCGATTCCCGCGGCGAACCTGGCCAAGGCGAAGGATGCCTGCCTGCGCCTCGTCCACAACCGCATCGGCCCGGAAAACGCCGAGATCCGCGTCAACGGCACGTCCCTCGACATCAGTCTCCACGGGGAGTGCTGGACGTCGGAGATCCCGGTGCCGGTGGCGGCGCTGCGGGCCGACAATCACATCGAACTGCGCACCCGGCCCGGACAGTCCTTCGAGATCGTCGCCGCCAGCCTGATCATCTTCAGCGAGAGGTAGATCCATGAACTATGCCAAGATCGACCGGGACGTCTTCGTCCGCCACCCCGCCAACCCGATCCTGACCGCCGCCGACTTCCCGACGCGGATGCGGGCGGTCTACAACTCCGCCGCCGTGCGGATGGCGGACGGCACCTACGTCATGCTCTGCCGGGTCAACCAGCTCAGCCACCAGACCCTGCTCTGGGGAGCGGACAGCGCCGACGGCGTCCGCTTCACGGTGCGCCCGGAGCCGTTCGCGATGCCGGAGGACGAGCTATGGCAGCGGGTGACCCGGTCGGTCTACTACGATCCACGGATCACCTTCATCGACAACGAGTACAAGGTGCTGCTCGCCTGCGAGGGCGACCAGGGCTGCCGGGTGGCGCTGTTCCGCTCGCCCGACCTGCGGACGCTGGCGTTCGTCAGCTACATCAACGTGCCGGACAACCGGAACATGGTGATCTTCCCGGAGCGCTCGCCGGACGGGCGCTACATGCGCCTGGAACGGCCCTCGCAGATGTCGCAAGGCGGCAAGGGCAACATCTGGCTGAGTTTCTCGCCGGACCTGATCCACTGGGGCGATGCGCGAGAGATCCTGTGCACGAACGCGTTGTGGAACTATGCCTACAGCGGCCTGGGACCGTCGACGGTGCCTGTGCGCACGGCGGACGGCTGGCTGATGGTCTTCCATGCGATCATGCAGAACTGCTCGACCCGGGAGTACAGCGTCGGCGCGGCCCTGCTCGACCTGGATCGGCCCTGGATCGTGCGCCACGTCACCCGCCATCCCGTCCTCTACCCGCAGGCCGAATACGAGTTGCGGGGCCTGGTCGAGCACGTCTGTTTCCCGTGCGCCAAGATCCTCGAGGCCGACGGCACGGTCAAGCTCTACTACGGCGGCGCCGACACCGTCCAGTGCCTCGCCACCGCCCGGCTCGCCGACCTCATCCACGCCTGCAAACACTGGTGAGGACGGGGGGCGAGAACGCATAACGCCCGGTGCAAGGTAGGAGCGGGCTCCTACACTGCCCAAGGCTACGCTTCGTGCTCGCAGGAGTCAGAGATTCGCCCGTCCGCCAGCTGGCGGACGGGCTCCTGCATCATGCACCAAGGACGATGTTCCGAGCTCAACCCAAGATCGCCTTGAGGTCGGCCTCGGCGGTGGTCGTCGGCTTGATGCCGAACTGGTCGACAAGCACCTGGAGGACGGCTGGAGTGACGAAGGCCGGGAGGCTCGGGCCGAGGCGGATGTTCTTGATGCCGAGGTGAAGCAGGGTGAGGAGGATGCACACCGCCTTCTGCTCGTACCAGCTCAGGATCATCGACAGGGGCAGGTCGTTGACGCCGCAGCCGAAGGCGCCGGCCAGGGCCGAGGCGATCTTGATCGCCGAGTAGGCGTCGTTGCACTGGCCGCAGTCGAGCAGGCGCGGGATGCCGCCGATGGCGCCGAACTCGAGCTTGTTGAAGCGGTACTTGCCGCAGGCAAGGGTGAGGATGACGCAGTCCTTGGGGACGGCCTGGGCGAAGTCGGTGTAGTAGTTGCGTCCCGGCTTGGCGCCGTCGCAGCCGCCGACCAGGAAGAAGTGGCGGATGGCGCCGCCCTTCACGGCCTCGATCACCTGGCCGGCGACGCCGAGGACGGCGCCATGGCCGAAGCCGACGAGGATCGTCTTGCCGTCGCCGTCGCTGCTGAAGCCGGGGGCGGCCTGGGCGGCCGCGATGACCGGCGCGAAGTCGCGGTCGGCGATGTGCTTCACGCCCGGCCAGGCGACCAGACCGCAGGTGAAGAGGCGGTCCTTGTAGCTGTCCTTCGGCTTCTGGATACAGTTGGTGGTCATCAGGATCGCGCCCGGGAAGGCCTCGAACTCGGTGCGCTGGTCCTGCCAGGCGCCGCCGTAGTTGCCGACCAGGTGCGCATGCTTCTTCAGGCCCGGATAGGCGTGGCCGGGCAGCATCTCGCCATGGGTGTAGATGTTGATGCCGGTGCCGGCCGTCTGCTTCAGCAGCTCCTCGAGGTCCTTCAGGTCATGGCCGGAGACGAGGATCGCCTTGCCCTTGGTCGGGGTGATGTTCACCGGGGTCGGCTCCGGGGTGCCGTAGGCGCCGGTGTTGGCCGCGTCAAGCAGCTCCATGACGCGCAGGTTGACCTCGCCGCAGCGCAGGATCATACCCAGCAGGGCAGGCAGGTCGACGGGATCGTCCGCCAGGAAGCTGAGCGCCTCGTGAAAGTAGGCGTAGACGGCGGGATCCTCCGTGCCCAGGATCTGGGCGTGATCGGCGTAGGCGGCCGTGCCCTTCAGCCCGTAGGTGAGTAGCTCCTGGAGGCCGGCGATGTCCTCGCCGAGGCTGTCGCGGCGCCTCTCGATGGTCACCGCCTCGCCCTGGGCGATCAGGCCGCTCTGGTCGGGGGCGGGCTGGAATCCCGCCGGGCCGGACAGCGCCTCAGGGGTCTTGCCCTGCGCCTTGCAGGCGGCCTCGTACTGGGCACGCGCCCGGTCGCGCATCGCCGCCGCCGCCCGGATCAGGCGGGCCACCCGCTCGGGGTCGAAGTTGACGTTGGTCACGGTCGTGAACAGCGCCTCGGTCACGAAGAGGTCGACGTCGGGGTCGGCAACGCCCAGCTGACGCCCCCGATGCGCATACTGCGCCACGCCCTTGGTCGCATGGACCAGCAGGTCCTGCAGCGCCGCCGTGTCCGGATCCTTGCCGCATACCCCAAAGGCGGTGCAGCCCGTTCCCTTGGCCGTCTGTTCGCATTGGAAACAAAACATGGTTCCTTCTCCTGGTTAGGGTTCGGTGGTCAGTGATCGGTGGTCAGTGATCGGTG
>CAZBDL010000003.1:18414-28315 GCA_964490525.1 uncultured Victivallales bacterium
GTGATCGGTGATCGGTGATCAGTGATCGGTGATCGGTGGGTCAGATTACAGATGGTGGATGGTGGGGGATGAAGCGATGGCGATGGACATCCTCGTTTTGAATTTTGAATTTTGAATTTTACTCTTTTTCCCGGAGCATGACCAGCATCATCTTGAACGGCTGTCCGCCGCGGACGGCATGGGGGATGTTCGCCGGCATGCGTAGGATCTGGCCGGCGGCGACCCGATGGGGCTGGCCGCCGACGACGAACACGCCCTCGCCGTCGAGGACGGTGACGAGGGCGTCGAACGGCGCGGAATGCTCGCTCAGGCCCTGGCCGACGGCGAAGGCGAAGAGGGTGACGTTGCCGCCGCCATTCTCGGCGACGGTGCGGCTGACGATGGCCCCCGGGGCATAGTCGACCAACCCGGCGAGGTCGACGGGCACCGCTGGCAGGCCCTCATCGCAGTCATGGCAGTTGCATGTCTTGCTCATGGTCTCCTCCTTTGCCTTAGCTCCTGAATTGTTCAGGGTTCAGCGTTGGGCGTTCAGTGTTGGGCGTTGAGCGTTTTCATCCCCTCACCCTTCCCGCCGGAGGTCCCCCTGCAGGCCGATGGTGACGACCTCGCAGGGGAGGTTGCGGCCGCTGGCGGCGAGAGCCTGTTGCGCAATCCGCACCAAACCGCCGCAGCAGGGCACCTCCATGCGGGCGACGGTCAGGCTGCGGATGTCGTTATCGGCGAGGATGGCGGCCAGCTTCTCGACATAGCCAGCCGTGTCGTCGAGCTTGGGACAGGCGATGATCAAGCGGCGTCCCGAGAGCAACTCGCCGTGAAACCCGCCAAGGGCGAAGGCGGTGCAGTCCGCGGCCAGCAGCAGGTCGGCCCCCTGCCAGTACGGTGCCGTCGGCGGCACCAGGTGGAGCTGGATCGGCCACTGCCGCAGCGCCGAAGGAGCCGATCCCCCGCCCGAGGACATGGCGGCGGATGACGGTGAAGCCTGCCCAAAGTCGAGCATGGCCATCCCCGGACAACCACCTGGACGATGCCCGCCGTGCGGCATCGCCGGGGCCGAAGACGGCGGGCAGGCATGGCCGAGATGGGCCGTGACCGCCCTAGGGTCGAACGGCGCCGCCTCGCGCTCGGTCATCGTGATCGCCCCTTGGGGACATTCCCCGAGGCAGGCGCCCAGGCCGTCGCAATAGTCGTCCCGCACCAGCCGCGCCTTGCCGTCGACCAGCTGGATCGCCCCCTCTGCGCAAGCGTCCACACACAGGCCGCAGCCATTGCACTTCTCCGGATCAATGGTGATGATCTGCCGTTTCATGAAACTCCTTTCCCGGCGGCGTCCGCCGTGAAGTCCGACAGCCGCCGTCCCTCCAGATGCTCCCGCACCTGTCGGTTTAGGCGTTCGAGCAGGTCGCCCATTACGCACGCCCCGCCCAGACATGCCTTGCGCCCGAAGAGGCAGCGGCTGACGCTGAACTTGCCGTCGATCGCCTCGTACAGGTCGAGGAGGCGGATGCGCGACGGCTCGCGCGACAGTGTGAAGCCACCCCCGGGACCCCGCGTCGCCTGCACCAGCCCGGCCTTCGTCAAGCGCTGCAGCACCTTCGCCAGGTGGTCGTACGAGACCTTCAGCTCCGCCGCCATCGTCCGCGCCGACCGTGGCTCTCCCCCCGCCTTCGCCAGCAGCATCCCTGCATGCAATGCCAGGTTCGCCGCCTCCGAGATGTTCAACACGCTGTCCATCGGCTATTTCCTGTATTTTAGTACTACTATACCATTGTTTTTGGCGCGGTCAAGGCCCTGGCGCGGAAAAAAGTTTGCGCTGGCGGTGCGGGCTCCATTCGGGGGTTGACAAGTGGGCGGACGGGGCTATCGTCAGCCATCGGTTCGGGGTGGGGCGAGACGAAGCGACACGGCAGGGCATGGTGCGGCGGATGGATGGCATGGACGAGGTGATCGCGATCGACGGTCCGGCGGCGTCGGGCAAGAGTACGGCGGCGCGGCAGGTGGCCGAGGCGCTGGGCGTGCCCTACGTCAACACCGGCAACCTGTACCGGGCGGTGGCCTGGGCGGCGCTGGCCCGGGGCATCGATCCCGCCCTTCCCGGAGCCGACCTGGCGCCGGTGCTCGCCACGCTGAGCCTGGAGCATCGACGCGATCCCGACGGCAGCCTGACCCTGCTGGTGGACGGGAGGCCGGCCGGGGCCGAGATCCGTTCCCCGGAAGTGGCGAAACGGGTCAGCCAGGTCGCGGCCAGGCCCGAAGTCCGCGCCTGGCTGGTGGCACGCCAGCGGGCATGTGCCGCCCTCGGCCTGATCGTCATGGAGGGGCGCGACATCGGCACAGTCATTTTCCCGCGGGCACGCTTCAAGTTCTTCCTGACGGCCAGTCCCGAAGTGCGGGCCCGGCGGCGGCTGGCGCAAGACGGCGAGGTTCCCGCCGACGCCACGGTCGCCTCGGTCGCCGCCGAGATCGCCCGGCGGGACGAGATGGACAGCAACCGGACGCATGCCCCGCTGCGGCAGGCCCCGGACGCCGAACTGGTCGACAGCAGCGGCCTGACCATCGAGCAGGTGGTGGCCCGGATCGCCGGACGCGTCCGAACGCAACGCCCCCCGGAGGCTACCCCATGAGACGGACCGAAATGCCCTACCGGGTGCCGTACGCGGACACCGACAAGATGGGCGTGGTCTACTACGCCAACTACCTCGTGCTCTTCGAGCGGGTGCGCAACGAGCTGCTCCGCGAGGCCGGCTTTCCCTACGCCGAGTTCGAGGCCCGCGGCCTGATGCTGCCGGTCATCGAGGCGAACTGCCGCTATCACGCCCCCGCCCTCTACGACGACCTGCTGACCGTGTCCGGGTGGTTCGCCGAGTCGCGCGGCCCGCGCCTGACCATCCGTTGCGAGGTGCGCCGGGACGGCGTCCTGCTGGCCAGCGGCCATACCGTGCATGCCTGCGTCGACCTCCACACCCGCCGCCCCGTCCGCCCGCCCCTCGAGCTGACCGCCTTGGCCGAGCCCGGACCGCCGCCAACGGCGACCACGGCCGCGGCCGGGAGGGAATCATGATGGAGCCAGCTCTCGGATTTGAACCGAGGACCGGCAGTTTACAAAACTGCTGCTCTACCCCTGAGCTAAGCTGGCGGCGAGACGTCAATCTATCCCCGGGGGGCCGCCGTGTCCAGCCAGGGGCTTTTCATTTGACGCCTCCCGGCTATAGTAGGGGCGGCCAGGTCTGGCCGTCCAGGCAATACCTCCGACCAGGGAGACCTTGAGCGTGGCGCAGAACAACGAATTCATCCTGGAGCTGCTCACCGACTACGGCATGCTCGACAAGGCCCAGATCGAGGAAGGCTGGGAGAAGGTCTCCCAGGCCAACGGCAAGCTCGACATCATCGAGGCCCTCAAGGAGCTCAAGTACATCGACGGCAAGGAATTGCTCGGCATCCTCGCCCAGCAGTACGGCTACGACACCCTCGATCTCAACGGCTACCAGATTCCCCCGGAGGTCATCGAAAGCATCCCCGCCAACATCTGCAAGCAGTACAAGGTCATTCCCGTCATGAAGCATGACGAGACCCTGACCGTGGCGATCAGCGACCCCACCGACATGGAGACCCTCGACTCCTTGCGCTACATCCTCAAGTGCGACGTCGAGGCCGTCATCTCACCCCCCGACCAGATCAAGAAGCTCATCGACCACCACCATGGCTCGATCGAGGACAGCGTCGAGTCCTTCCTCGACGGCATGTCCGCCGACAGCGTCGAGTCCCAGCTCATGGCCGACGCCTCCGGCGCCGATTCCGTCGAGGAGGACGACGCCCCGATCATCAAGCTCGTCTCCCTGATCATCGTCGAGGCCTTCCGCATGCGCGCCAGCGACATCCACGTCGAGCCGCTCGAGAAGCGCTTCCGCGTCCGCTACCGCATCGACGGCATGCTCCACGAAGTCGAAGGACCCCCGAAATACCTCCAGCCGAACGTCCTCAGCCGGCTCAAGATCATGTCCAAGCTGGACATCTCCGAAAAGCGCGTGCCGCAGGACGGGCGCATCCAGCTGAAGATCGGCAGCAAGGACATCGACCTGCGCGTCTCGACCATCCCCACCAACCACGGCGAGAGCGTGGTCATGCGGATCCTGGACAAGTCGAGCATCCAGCTCGAGATCCCGCAGCTCGGCTTCTGGAACGACGACATGGAGCTGATCAACAAGATCATCAACATGCCGGACGGCATCTTCCTGGTCACCGGCCCGACCGGCTCCGGCAAGACCACCTCGCTCTATGCCTTCCTCAACACCATCAACAAGCCGAACCGCAAGATCATCACCGTCGAGGATCCCGTCGAATACCAGCTCAGCGGCATCAACCAGGTGCCGGTCAACCCCCTCGTCGGCATGACCTTCGGCATGGCCCTGCGCGCCATGCTCCGCCAGGCCCCGAACATCATCATGGTCGGGGAGATCCGCGACCTCGAGACCGCCGAGATCGCGATCAACGCCTCGCTCACCGGGCACCTGGTCTTCAGCACCCTCCACACCAACGACGCCCCGGGCGCCGTCACCCGCCTCACCGACATGGGCGCCAAGCCCTTCCTTGTCGCCTCCTCCCTGCGCGCCGTCATGGCCCAGCGCCTCGTCCGCACCATCTGCAAGAACTGCGCCGCCCCCTACGAGGCCGACCCTGAGGAGCTGCGCCTGCTCCAGCTCGACAAGGAATACCTCGCCAACGCCAAGCTCATGAAGGGGCGCGGCTGCGCCGAGTGCGGCGGCTCCGGCTACAAGGGCCGCAAGGGCATCTACGAGATCTTCATCGTCAACCAGGAGATCCAGCACCTGGTCTACGAGAAGGTGGCCAGCACGACCATCCGCGAGGCCGCCCGCCGCAGCGGCATGCGCACCCTGCGCGACGATGCCCTGCGCAAGGCCGCCGCCGGCCTCACCACCCTGGCCGAGGTCGTCCGCGTCACCGCCACCGACGAAGCCTAGGAGTTGGGATCATGCTCGATCCGGAAAGCGAGACCCTGAAGACGATGCTCATGGACGAGGAGATCTGCACCGAGGAGCAGCTCTTCGAGATCCAGGAGGAGCACGAGCGCACCGGCAAGAAGTTCGCCGAGCTGCTGGTCGACTACGAGATCATCGCCAAGGACGACCTGCTCAACCTCATCGCCCGTCATCTCGGCACCGAATGCGTCGAGCTGAAGAACATCGAGCTGGAGAAGGACATCGTCGACCTGGTCGACGCCCAGACCGTCCGCATGTACGGCATCCTGCCCCTGCGCTGGGACGGCCAGATCATCACCGTCGCCAGCGCCAATCCCCTGAACTACCAGATCGCCGACGAACTGCGCTTCATCCTCAACAAGGACATCCAGATCGTCGTCGCCAAGGCCGACCAGATCGAGGCCGCCATCGACAAGTTCTACCCCCTGCAGATGGAGACCATGCACGACATGCTCTCGAGCATGGACATCGAGCTCAAGGAGGGCGACGACCTGACCGGCGACGACGTCAAGGACCTCGAGAACGTCGCCAACGAGGCGCCGATCGTCCGCTTTGTCGACGTCATCCTCTACCAGGCGATCAAGGACGAGGCCAGCGACATCCACTTCGAGCCGTTCGAGAAGGAGTTCAAGATCCGCTACCGCGTGGACGGCGCGCTCTACGAGATGGCCCCGCCGCCGAAGAACCTGGCGATCCCGGTGATCAGCCGCGTGAAGATCATGAGCGGCCTGAACATCGCCGAGCGCCGCCGCCCCCAGGACGGACGCATCCAGCTGCGCATCGCCGGCCGCCCCGTCGACCTGCGCGTCTCCACCCTGCCCACCGCCCACGGCGAGTCGGTGGTGCTCCGCGTCCTCGACCGCTCCGTCGTCAACCTCAGCCTCGATGTCCTGGGCATCGGCGCCGACGTGCTCAAGGCCATCCGCGACGTCATCCACATGCCCAACGGCATCTTCATCGTCACCGGGCCGACCGGCTCCGGCAAGACCACCACCCTCTATTCGGCCCTGGGCGAGGTCAACACCATTGAGGACAAGCTGCTCACCGCCGAGGATCCGGTGGAATACAGCATCGAGGGCATCATCCAGCTCCCCGTCAACGACGCCGTCGGCATGACCTTCGCCCGTGCCCTGCGCGCCTTCCTCCGCCAGGATCCCGACCGCATCATGGTCGGGGAGATCCGCGACCTGGAGACCGCTCAGATCGCCGTCCAGGCCTCCCTGACCGGCCACTTCGTGTTCTCCACGCTGCACACCAACGACGCCGCTGGCGCGGTCACCCGCCTCATCGACATGGGGGTCGAGCCCTTCCTGATCACCTCCTCGCTGGTCGCGGTGCTCGCCCAGCGCCTCCTGCGCCGCTGCTGCAAGAACTGCCGCACCCCGTTCGAGCCGACCGACGACGACCTGAAGATGCTCAACATCACCCGCGAGCAGGTCGGCGACCGCAAGTTCTACTACGGCAAGGGCTGCCCGACCTGCAACCAGACCGGCTACAAGGGCCGCGTCGCCATCAGCGAGCTGCTCCCCATCACCAACGCCATCCGCGAGCTGATCTACAAGAAGGCCCCGACCGTCGTCATCACCGAGAAGGCCCGCGAGCACGGCATGCGCACCATCCGCGAGGACGGCATCCGCAACATCATCGACGGCGTCACCACCATCGAGGAAGTCCTCAAGTACACCTAAGGCCCGGGCAGGAGCGACCGACATGAGCATCGAGATGAGCGAACTGCTGGAGCTCGCCTTCGAGGAGGGCGCGAGCGACATCCACATCGAGGTCGGCTCCCCGCCGGTCCTCCGCCTCCATGGCGCCCTGGCGCCGATCGACGCCGAGGTCCTTGGCCCCGACGACACCGAGCGCATGATCAAGTCGATCTGCTCGGACGTCCACCAGCAGAAGATCCGCGAGGAGGGCGGCGTCGACTTCGGCTTCGCCTTCGGCGACAAGGCCCGCTTCCGCGTCGCCTGCTTCAAGCAGAAGGGCCACTACGGGATGGTCATGCGGCAGATCCCGAAGACCCTGCTGACCCTCGACGCCATCGGCCTGCCGCCCTCGATCAAGGACATCCTCTTCCGGCCCCGCGGCCTGGTCCTGGTCACCGGCCCGACCGGCTCCGGCAAGAGCACCACCCTCGCCTCGATGATGAACGTCATCAACATCGAGCGCGACTGCCACATCATCACCGTCGAGGATCCGATCGAGTTCTACCACGAGCACAAGAAGAGCCTGGTCATCCAGCGCGAGGTCGGCGTCGACGTGCCCTCCTTCAGCGAGGCCCTGCGCCGCGCCCTGCGCCAGGATCCCGACGTCATCCTCGTCGGCGAGATGCGCGACCTCGAGACCATGGAGGCCGCGGTCACCGCCGCCGAGACCGGCCACCTCGTCTTCGCCACCCTCCACACCACCGGTGCCGCGCGCACGGTGGACCGCATCGTCGACGCCTTCCCGACCGACCAGCAGGAGCAGATCCGCACCCAGCTCGCCTCCTCCCTGCTCGCGGTCATCTCCCAGGTGCTCCTGCCGCGCATCGACCGGCCCGGGCGCGTCGCCGCCTTCGAGATCATGATCTCCACCCCGGGCATCCAGTCGCTGATCCGCGACAACAAGACCTTCCGCATCACCTCGGACATCCAGACCGGCGCCAAGTACGGCATGAACACCCTCGACTCCCATCTGCTCGACCTGTACCAGGCGGGGGTCATTTCCTATGGCGAGATGATCATCAAGGCCCAGGATCCGCAGGGCCTGCTCCAGAAGCTCGAGGGGGCCAAGCGGCGCTAGGAATCTGGCACGGTTCATGCTCTTTTCGGACCAAAAGCCAAACTTCGAAAAAAAGATGCCCATGGTCATCGCGTCAAGATCATGACGAAACGACATAGCCCGCCCTGAACAACCGTTTTGACCAACGCAGCCCAAGGCGAAGGAGGGTTCACCCATGCCGATCTTCCAATACACGGCGATGGATTCGGCCGGCAAGGAAAAGAAGGGTCGACTGGAGGCCGACAACGAGAATGCGGTCGCCTCCGCCCTGAAGGAGCAGGGGCTCTTCCCGACCTCGATCAAGGAGGCCAAGGGGTCGGGCAGCGGCAAGCGGGCGGTCGCGGGCGGCGGCGCGGCCGGGGCCAAGCAGGGCGGCTCGATGTTCGCCGGGCTCAACAACCTGAGCCTGGGCGCCCCGGTGATCAAGGCCAAGCAGCTGACCCTGACCACCCGCCAGCTGGCCATCCTGCTCGATGCCGGCCTGCCTCTGGTCCGCTCGCTGCGCACCCTCGAGAAGCAGACCAAGGACGGGGCCGTGCGCCGGGTGCTCAACGAGACGGCGAACGCCGTCGAAAGCGGCTCGACATTCTCCGAGGCCCTCTCGCAGAATCCCAAGACCTTCGACAAGCTCTACCTGAACATGATCCGGGCTGGCGAGGCGGCCGGCGCGCTCGAGCTGATCCTCGACCGCCTGGCGAAGTTCATGGAAAAGGCCCAGCAGCTGGCCGGCAAGATCAAGGCCGCGATGATGTACCCGCTCATCGTCCTCTCCCTGGCTGGCGCCATCACCATCGGCCTGATGGTCTTCATCGTGCCCAAGTTCAAGCAGATCTTCACGGAGCTGCTCGAGGGCGCCCCCCTGCCCTGGCTCACCGACAAGGTCATCGGCCTGAGCACCATGCTCACCAAGGGCTTCGGCTTCGTCAACCCGGACTCGATGCTCAGCAGCTTCGAGGGGCCAATCGAACTGATCCTGCTGGCCGTCCTCGTCTACATCCTCTTCAAGGTCCTCGTCTCCTTCCAGCGCGGACGCCTCTTCGTCGACTGGGTCAAGTACAAGGCCCCCCTCTTCGGGCCGATCATCTCCAAGACCGCCATCGCCCGCTTCGCGCGCACCCTCGGCACCCTGATGGGCTCCGGCGTCCCCGTCCTCCAGGCCCTCCAGATCGTCCGCGACACCTCCGGCAACGAACTGGTCTCCAGCGGCGTCCAGTCGGTGCATGACGCCGTCAAGGAGGGCGAGGCCATGGCCGGGCCGCTCGGCGCCACCAAGATCTTCCCGGACATGGTGGTGAGCATGATCGAGGTCGGCGAGGAGACTGGCAAGCTGCCGGAGATGATGGAGAAGATCGCCGACACCTACGAGGAGGAGGTCGACCTCGCCGTCGACGCCCTCACCTCCATGATCGAGCCGTTGATGATCGTCTTCCTCGCCGTCGTCGTCGGCACCATCGTCATCGCCCTCTTCATGCCGCTGGTCAAGATCATCGAGACCCTCGGCGCGTAACGGCGACGCTCAAGCAAGACTGCCCTCCCCCGGCGAATCCGCCGGGGGGTGGCAGCCCGCGCAACGGGCGGCGACCAGGAGGAAAGCCATGGACGCACCCGCCACCTATGCCGTCATCATGGCCGGCGGCAAGGGCGAGCGGTTCTGGCCGCTGAGCCGGGCCGCCCGCCCCAAGCAGCTGCTTGCCTTGCTCGGGCGGCGGACACTGCTGGAGGAGACGGTCGCCCGCCTGGGAAACCTGATGCCTCCGGAGCGCATCCTGGTGGTGACCCGGGCCGACGACGTGCCCGCCATCCAGGAACTGCTGCCGGCGCTGCCGTCCGGCAACATCGTCGGCGAACCCGTCGGGCGTGACACCGCCCCTTGCGTCGCCCTCGCCGCCGGGCTGGTCGCGGCCCGCGCCGGGGATGACCGGGCGGTCATGCTCCTGCTGCCTGCCGACCACGTCGTCCATGATGCCGATGCCCTCTGCCGCACCCTCGCCGACTGCGCCGCCATGGCCGCACAAGGCCACCTGGTGACCATCGGCATACCCCCCGCCGGCCCCGACACCGCCTACGGCTACCTGCACTGCGGCGACCCCCTCCCCGGCGCGGGGCAGACCCGCTTCTTCCAGGGCCTGGGTTTCCGCGAGAAG